>QIAR01000504.1 GCA_003225595.1 Acidobacteriota bacterium
CTGCGGGCGGGGTATTCTGAAGCTTCTCCAGCGTGTTCTTCCATTGCAGTGCAGCCGATTCCCGTGTTAATGGATCTTCCGCTGACTTCAGGCTGGCTCCTTCCGTCTGTACTTGCCGCACTAATTGAGAGCGATTCCTTTCCTCCAGGTCTCTGACTTGCACGCGCTGGAATACGGCTCCATAGGGATAAGCGCCGGCACGGAACCCTCCCGCACGCGCGAGGATTGAACTGAGGCGTTCGCCTTCCTGAATGCCGTAAGTGCCCGGGTGGAGCACTTCTCCCTGGACTGCGATGGTTGCGCCGAGGTCATTCCATCCGCCCATTTGGCGAATGGTGAGAACGTCGCCATCATGCAACCTGACGTCAGTGTCAGGTTCTCCTGCGAGAGCCTTGGCGATCTGCACGGTTTCATGGTCCCCGATGATCTTCTCGCCGTGCTCGACCATGTACTGCATGAGGTCAGCTTCTTCGGTGTAGGCGCTACGTTTGAAGCCGCCCGCCAGCCGCACCAGGTCCGCCGCGGTCATGCCGTTGCCCAGAGGGTATTTTCCTGGCCGTGCCACTTCGCCTTCGATTGTCACTGCAGCCGGATCCGTTCTCTCCAGGTTCTTATGAATGAAGACGCGATCCTTTGGTTGAAGCAGGATGTTTTCAGCTGTGCCCGCCAGGGCCTTGCTCAGATTGACGCTCAGCACTTTGAGCTTGCCGTCGTCCGTGCGCCGAAAGACCTGCACGTCATCCAGGCGCGCTTCAGTGGTCGTGCTGCCGGCGAGATAGATTGCGTCGCGAAGATAAGTGGCTCCATTTGTGACGTGGTCACCCGGATCTCTCACTTCTCCGCTTATCGTAATCACCGGAGGATCCTCGAAATCGAATCGACCGAAGACGCGCACGGTATCGAAGGGTTTCAGAACAAGGTTCTGGTCTTTACCGTTGACAGCATCGTCCAGGTTAAAGGCCAAAACCTCCGGAGTGTAGTCCGGTGTCTTTAACCGTATGATCTCGGCGTGCGCCTTGTAAGGTTCGGGCAACAGATCCTTGTAGGATTTAATCAGGTCGCTGACCCTGAGCCCGTCGCGATAGGCATATTTGCCTGGACGAAAGACGTGACCATCGAGATAGACGGTTTTGTCGGCAAAGGCCACGATAGGCGAAATCTTGATAGTGTCGGCATCCTGGATCTTGAAATCCTCCAGCGCCTTATTGACCGACGCCTCGTTGTTGTTCTCGGGCACGTCGAGCCCGAGCATGGTCCGGCTCTCGTGAGCGACCACACGCTCTACGTCGACGTGACGCAATGTGCCGGACGGCAGAACACCTCCGGCCAGTTCCAGCACCTCAGCGAGACTCTTCTCACCACCAAGCTCGTAGACCGCCGGCCGCCGCACCATGCCGGTGATAGTTACTTCTGGTCCTAGAGGCGGTACCAGAATGGTGTCGCCAGATTCCAACCTTTGCATCCCGGAACGAACTCCGCGCAATAGAAGGTCATAGACATCGATGTTTTCGACCAATTGTTTGCCCCGGTAATGCTTCACGAGACGCAGGGAACCACGTGACGTCGGGCCACCCGCTTCATACAGGGCGTTCAATGGAGTTGACAGTGAGCTGATGTCGTACGCGCCGGGATTCTCGACGTCGCCGACTATGTAAACTCGAACACTGCGCAAACGAGAAAGCGAAACGTCGGCCTGAACATCGCGGAACTGACTACGTAGTGCGGTCTGGACCAGATGTTGTACGTCGCCTAAGGTGCGCCCGGTCACTTGGATCCCACCGACCTCCGGCAGGGACAGCCTGCCTTCTCGATCGACAACTCTGTGCAAGCGCTGCGAAACTCCACCGAAAAGATCGATGCTCAGGCCATCGCCCGGGCCTAGCACGTAATCGGGTCCGGCCGGAAGGTCCATCGGAAGTTGATCGAGATTGCCTGTGCCCTTGCGGAACACGTCTATGCCGAAACGCTCTAGAACGGGAGAGCGTCTCGAATATTGCGAATAGAGATCGTAAAGCGAAGGCACGTCAGCGTAGGGATTTGCACGACGGCTGAGCATGGGTTGATCCCGGCGCGTGCTCGGAAGCGGCTGAAGAGGCGGATGGGATCGATTCTCGAGACGCGCTTCCTGTGCTGGCGCAGGTTCTTCGGTCTGCGATTGATCCAAAGTAGGAATTCCTAGAGCGCCGGCCAGACCACTGTTGAACGGATTCGCGCTCCCGCTGGTCTTGTTGTCACTCGCCAGTGACGCCATGCTTAGCTGCGAACTGGAGCTCATGGGCGAGCGATCCCCCATGCGGGCGCTCATTAACGCGGACAGCTGATCAGGGCTGACCTGCTGCATACCCATAACGTCCAAAGGCAATCCCGTGTAGGAATCACTGCTCTGTGACTGTGCTTGTGCTAGCAGCTTGTCCCGGCGGGCATCGTTAGAGTCTTTGGGCGCCGGTTGCTGGGGCTGTGACTGTGGCCGGTTGAATTGGGGTGCTGTAGGGCCTAGCAAATCGAGGTTGTGTTGCGACCAATAGGCATCTTCCTGGCTCTTGCCCGCCTTCTCATAAGCTTCTTCTTGCGCGGAATTGGCCATCCCCGTCTGAGTTCCTCTTCGCTGGCGCTCACGTTCTAATTCTTCCTTAGTCGGTTTGACGCGAACATATTGGCGATCTTCGATTTGCCGAGTCACCAGCACGCGAATGGTTTCATCCCGCTCGATCAGACGAAAGAGGGTGTCATCCGTGAGATCCTGTGAATCCAGCAAGCGACCCTGCTCGTAAGCTTTTCGCACAAACGCTTTCTTGACCTCCAAGAGCAAACCGGGCTCCTGTTGAAGGATAGAAATTATCTTCTCTGCCGAGAGCGAGACCATTCGTTCGGCTTCCCGCTCCGCCCGAGAGTTCGCCTGTTCAATCGCTCGGCTCGATGCGGGGTAGGAGTTACCCTGCCCCTGCGCAAGGCTGGGACACGTCAAGATCGCAAGCAAAAAAACCGATTGCAGCGCGAAAACTCCGGCGAACGGCAGCTGTCTATTCATAAGTCCTCTAGAAGCTTGAAACAGCAGATTTATTTATTAGCAACATTGCTCAATTGAGCGGTTCAATCTCGCTCTCGTCTACTTCTATTGCGACAGAACGCTGGATCAGGTGAATGGAAAGAACCACACGAAACTTGTCTTTTCGGCGCACCAATATTCCTTCCAGACCGGCAATGGGTCCGCTATGAACCCTTACGCGCCGCCCGATTTTGAGGTAGGGATGGGGTTCCGCAGGCAGGTTCCGGGCCAGCCCATTACGGAGAGCTTCGATTTCAACATCGGGGAGCGCTGCGGGTTTGCCATTGAAATTGACGAACCGCACTACTCCGGGCAATTGCAGCACTTGTAAACGGTCTTTCAGTGCCATGTGAACGAAAACGTAGCCAGGGAAGAGTGGCAGTTCGAGCTGCTTGCGCCGATCCTTCCAGCGGCGGACAGACTTATAAAGTGGAAGAAAGCAATGAATTTGCCGTCCTTCCATCTGCTGGGCGACGCGTTTTTCATGGCGGGGACTGGTGTATGCAGCATACCAGCGAGAAGAAAGGTA
>QIAR01000505.1:0-1178 GCA_003225595.1 Acidobacteriota bacterium
CCGGCCAGCATGTGCGTGCGATTGTAGGCGCAGACTTTGGCTCCGAGGAACAAGGTCGGGCTAAACATGTTATACGAGGCGTAGTAGGCATCCGGCCAGACCGCGAACTTGGGATAGTCGTTCAGTCTGTTAGTGCCGAAGGAGAAAGAGTAGCGGTGGTAGGAGCCGGTCGCATCCGAAGTGCTCGAAACCGCAACGCACTCCACACCGCTGGCAAAGCCATTGCTGGAACCGAGGATGGTCACCAGCCAACGATTGGCAGCCTTGTCATAGAGCACTACCGGGTCGCTAAAACTGTTGCTGGAAGTTCCGCACACGCCAGGAAAGCCTGACCAGAAGCTGCTGATCTCGGCTGGACCGAAGACCGATGCTGCTGTGCTCTTGTTGGATACTTGGTACGAAAGATTGGTGGTTTCCACCACCTGCGTGGCCCCCACCGAGGCATTCGTATCCGGCGGGGCAACCCGGTCGCGGTCACGCAAACCATCGAAATTGTGGAAGGGGGTAGTTGCGACCTCAGGCATGGGGAATTGCTGGACCGTTTCCTCGGCCGCCACTGCTTCGCGAGCGACAAAGGGCGGGCCAGGCCTGCGGTGGAGCGGCAGCACAGCTTTATTCGCTGGATGAGTAGCCATGGTGGCGAGGAACCGTACCGGAATGGATGTATCATGATGCGTTTCATTGATGATTTCCGGCCCCGTCTGGACTTGCTGGGCGATGGCGATCGTCGTGGGGAGCGCGAGAACGCAAACCAGAACCGCTGAGAAATTACACCGTCTTCGACTCATTTCTTCTCCATCTTGGGATTCAGTCGATCTCTACCCTAACGGATTGCTCCGTAGAGACGCAGCTTGCTGCGTCTCGAACTGACGCTGCTACTTCTTTAAATGCTTCAGAATTTCACGCGCAGCATTCGCACCGGAGCCGCCTGTCAAGCCGGCACCCGGATGGGTTCCGCTGCCGCACAAATATAAGTTCTGGATCGGCGTGCGATAACGCGCCCAGTCAAGCAGCGGGCGCATGGTGAAGAACTGGTCGAGCGCCAATTCGCCATGGAAGATGTGGCCGCCGGTGAGCCCATAAATATCTTCAAGGTCCTGCGGTGTGATGATCTGATGACTCAGGATCAATTCCGGCAAGTTGGGCGCGTATTGCGCCAGTTTCTTGACTACGGTTTC
>QIAR01000505.1:1458-5191 GCA_003225595.1 Acidobacteriota bacterium
CAGAGAGCGCAAGGTTGATTTTCGCCACCGTGCCCGGCATTCGATAGTGCTGTAATTTTTGTACAAAATTAGGCGAGAGGTGCGTGGGATCGACAAGCTTGAGCAGAGTGCGCTTGGGATCGGCGTTCGAGATCACCGCCTTGGCATTGATCTCCTCGCCTGTAGAAAGCACGACACCAGTAGCAACCCCATCCCTCACCCGAACTTCAATGACTTCCACGCCGTTACGGATTTCGGCGCCGGCCGCTTTTGAGGCGGAAACCATGGCTTGGGTAATCGATCCCATTCCACCAGCAGCGAAGTAGGCAGAGCCTGCGGGGTGCGAGTCACCCGCAGAGCGTATAAGGAGCACAAGACTCGTGCCGGCAGACCAGGGACCGAAAAATGTACCAAAGATGCCGCGAGCGGCGATGGTGGCGCGCAGGAGTTCGGTCTCGAAGAATTCCGCGACCAGGTCGGCGATCGCCATGGGACTCCAGCGCAGCAGGCGATACATATCTTTCCTGCCGAGCTTGCGGATGGCGCGTCCCGTCTGGAGCATGCCCCATAAGTCACCCCGGCTAGGATTATCGATGTTCGGCGGTACGAGCGCGAGCGCCTCGGCGATAACTTTGCCCATCTTGGCGAGCGAGCCCTGGAACTCAGGGTACTTAGCCGCATCCTTCTGTGAAAACTTTCCGACTTCCTGCGCGGATTTCTGGGTGTCATTGTGGAGAATGAGCGCGCGTCCGTCGGGAGAGAGCGACACCACAGAAATATCAGGCGTGATGAGCCTCAGCCCATGGCCTTCCAACTGCATGTCACGAATGATGTCAGGACGAATCGGCCCAGCCGCGTGCGCCAACGTGGAGCAGCGGAAGCCAGGATAGAACTCTTCGGTAATCGCCGCGCCGCCGGGCTGCTGACGACGCTCGAGCACCAGCGGCTTGAATCCCGCCTTGGCCAGGTAGAACGCAGTCACCAGACCGTTGTGACCGCCACCGATGATGACGATGTTGTGCCCCTCGGGCATGATCTAGGCCACTCCCTTGAAGTGTCTGAGAATCTCCCTCGCGGCCAGTCGTCCCGGCGCTCCCATGATGCCGCCGCCTGGATGTGTAGCCGAACCACACATGTAAAGATTCTTGATGGGGGTGCGGAATTGCGCCCAGCCCGGCACAGGACGCAAAAAGAAAAGTTGCTCAAGCGATAGCTCGCCCTGAAAGATATTGCCTTCGGTGAGGCCGAACTCGCGCTCTAGATCGAGCGGCGTCAGAACCTGCTTGTGAAGGATGATGTTCTTTAGATTGGGCGCGTATTCCGTAATCGTGTCGATCACGTTATTGCCGAAGGCTTCCTTCTGATCATCCCAGTTGAGGCTGGGACGAAGCTTATACGGCGCGTACTGCACGAAGCAGGACATGACGTGTTTGCCCGGAGGGGCGACCGACGGATCGGTCAGGCTCGGGATAACGCAATCGATGTAAGGCCGACGTGAGAAATTGCCGTACTTGGCATCGTCGTACGCCTTCTCCATGTGCTCCACGCTGGGTGAAATAGAGATGGCGCCACGCAAGTGATTTCCCGGTCCGGGCATGCATTTGAAATTCGGAAGCGCGTCCAGCGCGAGATTCACTTTGCCAGACGAGCCGCGGAATTTGTAGCGATGCACTTCCTCTAGAAACGCAGCGGCGAGATTTCCTGGCTCAATGAAATCGACGAAGGTGTGGCGGGGATCGACGCTGGAGGAAACGATGTCAGCGTAAATCTCGTCGCCGTTTTGCAGCACGACTCCTTTGGCCTTACCGGTTTTGACGATAATTTTTGCTATGGGTGATTTGGTGCGAATTTCAGCCCCCGCTTCGCGCGCAGCATCAGCGATTGCATTCGAAAGTGCTCCGGTGCCGCCGCGGGCAAATCCCCAGGCACGGAAAGCACCGTCAATTTCTCCCATGTAGTGGTGCAGGAGCACATACGCCGTTCCCGGTGAGCACACGCCGAGAAACGTGCCGATGATTCCCGAGGCAGACATAGTGGCCTTAAGCACATCGGTCTCGAACCACTGATCGAGGAAATCGATCGCACTCATGGTCATCAACTGCACCTGGTTGTACTTGTCTTCGCTGGGTAGGCTCTGGAATCGTCGACCGATGAAGAAGAGCTTCATCAGTTCCCTGGGATTCAAGGTGGCGGGATCGGGCGGCACCATGCTGAGAATCGGCTTCACGAAGCGGCACATTGCCTGCATGGCCTTGCCGAATTCGTCGTAAGCTTCCGCATCGACCCGCGAATGGCGTGCGATCTCGCGATGGGTCTTGCCGTGGTCATTCACTCGCCACAGATAATCGCCATTCGGCATGGGCGTGAAGGTGCCGTCGAGTGGCAGGATCTCCAGGCCGTGGCGGGGAAGGTCGAGGTCGCGAATGATTTCGGGGCGCAGCAACGAGACGACGTAAGAGCAGACCGAGAATTTGAATCCCGGAAAAACCTCTTCAGTTACGGCGGCGCCTCCGAGCACGTGGCGACGCTCGAGCACGATGACTTTCTTCCCCGCACGCGCCAGGTACGCGGCGTTGACCAGGCCGTTGTGGCCTCCGCCGATCACGATGACGTCGTATTTGTTGGAACCAGCCACTAGCTCTTAGCTCCTAGCTCTTAGCTTTCCGCAGAAAACAAGGATAATCGCGACCGCGCAGTTCGGCGTCTGCGTGGATCAGAGTCCACTGGGGAGAACGCTCCATTGTATGAGGCGGCGCATGAGGGAGGTTGGGACTTCTATTGTATCCGAGAGGCTAGGGGTGGTGCGACGCGGAGTGTGCTTTTCGCGAAACTCTCTCGCGATACGTTTCCTTGCCCACACGCACTCAGCTACATATAATCCGGCAGTCGGCGTCCTCGCCGTGAAACCTTTTCACCACAGAGGTCACAGAGGACACGGAGGACACAGCGGTCACACAGGAAGACAAATCCTGGAGTCGAAGGAAAACATCTTGCCCGTTGGAACTGCATTTCACGAACGAACGTTTGCGTTGTGCCAGAGCCTGAACTACCGGGAGTGGTCGGGTTATTACACGGTCAGCGTCTATGAGGTGCATCACGAGCACGAGTACAACGCGATCCGCAACGCAGCCGCGCTTATTGACATTACGCCCTTATACAAGTACCTGGTCACGGGAAAAGATGCGACCAAACTGGTGAACCGCGTAATTACTCGGGATATCAACAAGGTTGCGGTGGGTCAGGTGATTTATTGCTGCTGGTGCGACGAGGAGGGAAAAGTCGTCGACGACGGGACTATCTCGCGGCTGGAGCAGAACGTGTATCGCTGGACCGCTGCCGATCCCAGCCTGCGTTGGTTTCGCCAAAACGGCCTCAACATGGACGTGCAGATCGAGGACATTTCGGAGAAAGTCGCCGCGCTAGCGCTGCAGGGGCCGACGTCGGGTAAGCTGCTGAAGTCGGTTGCGGAGGCGGACATCGCAAACCTGAAATACTTCCGCGTGACGCACGGCAAGATTGCAGGCGTCCCGGTGGACATTTCGCGCACCGGCTATACCGGTGATTTGGGGTATGAGATTTGGGCGCCCTGGAACGACGCGGTCAAAGTCTGGGACGCGCTGATGGACAAGGGCAAGCAGTTCGACATCCATGCGGCGGGTATGCTGGCGCTTGATGTGGCGCGCGTCGAGGCCGGACTGCTGCTGATCGATGTGGATTACATCAGCTCTAAGAAGGCGTTGATTCCTTCCCAGAA
>QIAR01000506.1 GCA_003225595.1 Acidobacteriota bacterium
TGTTCGGCGATAACATTGAAGACTATCTCGGCCATTTTCGCTATTTAGTTTTTTACCTGCTGAGCGGCGTGGCAGCCAGTGTCACTCACATTGTGCTGAACCCAAGCTCGCGCATTCCGAGCGTGGGTGCCAGCGGCGCGATCGCCGGAGTGATGGGCGCCTATTTCATCCTGTACCCGCGAGCGCGAGTGCTGACCTGGTTCCCTCCCATTTTCTTGTTTCACGTACCCGCCTGGCTGATGCTCGGCTACTGGTTCCTGAGCCAGTTTGTGAGCGGCGCGGCGACGTCAATCGCAGAAACAACTCAAACTACCGGTGGAATCGCATTCTGGGCGCACGTCGGCGGGTTTGTGGCAGGAATTCTCATGATCAAAGTGTTTCCCGAACGACCGCAGCGCTATCGGTACGGAACATGGTGAGAGTCGGCTATTCGCTCTTAATCCAGGAATTTCTAGTGTCGTGTCCCGCAACTTCGTGGCATAAGTCCGGCTGCTGAGCGAAGCGAAGGGTACATGCAATACAGATCAACTGCATAGATCCTTCGCGGCCTGGAGGCCACTCAGCATGACAGCCTCAAAGGTATGACGCGAATTAACGGGACACGACACTAGAGATCGTTGTCAACCAGAAAGCGGCCGTAATCGTTGCTTTCAAGCCAGTGGTAGAGGTGAACCTGATACAGATACGAGGCCACCAGTTCTTCCCCCAACTCGTGGGTCTCTGTGCATAGGAAAGGGACCTGAAGTCCAGCAAGCAAGGCAATCAGCGACTGGGTAATACGGTTGGGACTGGTGCTGGTTTGGGGGTAAGGCGACTTCACCTGGCTTAAAGCGGCTGTGATCACTAGCAGCCGATGCCGGTGCTGGCTCATGAGACGGAGGCGATGAATGAAGACTGGCCGATTGGTGGTAAGCGAGTGGATCAGGTCGGAAAGGTCCTTCCGTTCTACTACGCAGATCTCTTCCAGCCCCGCTATAGAGTAATCCCCTATCCTGAGCGCCTTCTTCTCAATCCCGGCGAACCAATGCTCAAAGCGGAAAAAATCGAACGGATTCTGTTCGCGAGTGTCTACCAGGACGACCGGACGCGGCATCTTCAGTTGAGTGCCACCCCGCTCAGCGAGCACGGGAATCAGTGGAGGCGAGACGGGTGCCGAGGTCAACTGCCATTCGAGAGGAGAAGTAATCAACGTACGACGCGTCATTGCTTCCCGGGTACGGGTTTTTCCTTTCCAACCGAGTTCCTGCTTGCCACTACTACAGTGTTCCCGCGCTGGGCAGGATAGCCAATTCTTCCACCGTGCTGTTAGCGGGCAGCACCAGCGCATTCACCACCGCCGTAGCTACGGTCTTTGGCACCATCATCTTCTTCCGAGGCGCCTCCGGCCAAAGCGTATTCCAGATGTCAGTATCTGTCGCGCCGGGCATGAGCGCGATCACGCGGATGCCCTTCGGCCGTAATTCTTCGCGCAAGGTATTCGTAAATCCTAGAGCTCCGTGTTTGGAAGCATTGTAAGCTGACGATCCGGGAAACGTCCGCGTGGCGGCAATTGACAGATTATTCACGATCGTCCCCCCGCGCTTCATCAATGGCAAAGCGGCACGAGTGACCAGAAACATGCCAGTGAGATTGGTCTCGATCACTCGCTTCCAGTCTTCAATTGGCAACTCGTCGACTTTTAGATTGGAATGCGCTGTGCCGGCATTGTTAATCAATATGTCGACCCTACGGAATTTTTTCTTTGCCCCTGTGAACATTGCTTCGACGGAGCCGGAATCGCGAACATCGCAGGTTTCGGCCAAGACGCGGATTCCCCAACGCGCCAGTTCCCTGCCGGCTTTCTTCAGCAAGGATTGGTCGCGACCAGTGATGATCAAATCGCAACCTTCCGCCGCCAGAGCGTGGGCGATGGCGAGGCCGATACCGCGATTGCCGCCGGTGATGAGCGCGACTCTTCCGTGCAAGCGAGTTTCAGGAGCAGCACGGGACACACGAGAACCGGTTTTGGAAGTCCTGGTACTCGAGAGCGGAATAATTAGACTCCGTTGGCTCGGTTGCGGATGAGCGACAGGAATTCATTCCGCGTTTCCTCTTCTTCGCGGAAGCAGCCTAGCATCGAGGAAGTGACGGCGGCCGAGTGCTGCTTCTCAACTCCGCGCATCATCATACACAGGTGGCGTGCTTCGATGACCACACCCACGCCCTGCGGTTCGATCGTCCTCTGAATGGTTTCTGCGATTTGAGTAGTCAGACGCTCTTGAATCTGTAAGCGGCGCGAGAAGAGGTCAATCAAGCGTGGAATCTTGCTGAGCCCGATCACCTTGCCATTCGGGATATAGGCCACGTGAACCTTGCCGAAAAACGGCAGCAGGTGGTGCTCGCAGAGGCTGAACATCTCGACATCTTTGACAATGACCATCTCATCGTAGCTGACGGTGAATAGGGCATCTTTCAGCAGAAGCTCGGGATTTTCCTTGTATCCCTTGGTGAGAAACTCCATAGCGCGTTGCACCCGTCCGGGAGTGCGTGTCAGACCTTCGCGATTGGGATCTTCGCCCAGACGCACGATCATTTCCCTCACCAGGTCTTCAAAACTGGCGGCCGTCAGAGTAGTTGGTTCGGCTGTTGGTTTCATAATTATCTGCTCTAAACTAAATTTGTAATCCAGTGATTTATAACTTGGTAATTCAAACCTCAGTCTGCCCAAGGCTCCCTGTGGGCAAATCAAATTGCTAAATCAAGATTACTAAATTAGAATTTCCACTTCTTATCTCCAGATCTCGGCGCCACCGGCATACTCGAACGAATTCATCATCGTTTCCTCCAGACGTACTTTCTCCAGACGAGCGTGCCGGAAGCCCTCCTGCACAATTTCATAGATGCTGGCACAAAGGTTTTCGGTCGTAGGCACTTCGCCGCTGAACTCCGACAGCGTATTGAGGTTCTGGTGATCGAAGCGCTCCAGAATCTCGCGATCGACAAAATTGTCGAGGTCGACGAGATTACAAATCATGCCCGTGTGCTCATCGACCGGTCCGCTGACGGTCACCTCGAGAGCATAGTTGTGACCGTGTCCGTGTGGGTTATTGCACTTGCCGTAGGTAGAATGATTCTCCTCAGCTGACATCGCCTCACTGTGCAGGCGGTGTGATGCAGAGAACATGTAACGCCTGGTAAGGTGAGCTTTCATACTTCTCCGTAGAAGTCGACGAACAGATCCTGCGTTTCGTAGACCCGCACGCGGTGCAATTGCGCGGTCTTAAGCTTAGGTGCAAGCCGCTGCCAGATGGCGATGGCCAGATTTTCGGTGGTCGGGATGCGCGTGAAAAATTCCGGCACTTCCTTGTTCAAAAAACGGTGGTCGAGCGCGTCCAGTACTTCGCGGTTCAGAATTTCTTTCAACTGCTTCAGGTCAACGACAAAGCCGGAGCGCGGATCGACGTCCCCCTTCACAGTTACTTCTAACGTGTAGTTGTGCCCGTGACCATTCGGGTTATTGCACTTGCCGAAAATGCGGCGATTCTCCTCCGGCGTGAAGTCCGGATTGTGATAGTAGTGCGAAGCGGAAAATTCAGCTTTGCGCGTCAGATAGACCATGCGTGCCTCGGAGGCTAAAGCCTCCCAACTCTTTTGTTGCTGAACGCCGGCCTAAAGACCGACTCTTCCACGGTGGTTCCCGACATGCCTCTCGGTTCGAGACCGGGACCGGAGCCGGTGTACGTTCTGCCCTTCCAACTGACTCTTCCTCTCTTATAAGAGAGTCTGGAGCGCATCAAAAGATACGAAAAGAGTGGCAGCCCGAATAGCGCCAGCAGGTTCGCATCCCACGAAAAATGCGCATTGCGAATTCGCCTGACGAAAAAACTGAACAAGAGGATCGCCAGCAACCCCAACGCTCCCGCCACCTGCCGCCTGCCGCCCTGGAACCACGCGACAGCCACGGCTGCGCTTCCTACGATCAGCACGAACTCTGTCAAGCGCAGCAAGGCGAGGCGCACCGGCGAAGGAAACAGGAGGGCGAGGTTCTTGGTCCAGCCTTCCCTCAGTTGCGCGAAGCTGCGGTACATGCGGGCGCGTACTGCATCGCCGCCGTAGCGGAAATAAATTTTTCGGCCGGAAGCTTTCACCGCTCGCGCCAGGGCGACATCTTCCAAAAGGGTGTTCGCGACCGCGGCATGGCCGCCGACCGCATCGTATGCTTCGCGAGAAATCAATAAGTACTGTCCATTGGCGGCCGCTGCGGGCGAAGCCGGATCGCTCACTTCCGAAGGCTGATACGTTGAAGCCAGTTCGGCAAAGATGACCGGCATGACGGCTTTCTCCCAGAAGCCGCGCACTTCTTGGTCTGGCGAATATGAGAGCAGGGCCGCACCGTGCCGTTTCGCTTCCTCCAAACCTCGGGCCAGCGACCCGGGACGATGGATCGTGTCGGCGTCGGTGAACAGCAGCCACTTCCCTGCCGCCTGCCGCGCGCCCGCAGCTAGGGCATTGTTCTTGCCGGTCCAGCCCTCCGGCAGTGGGCCAGGATCGATCATCTTCACACTTGGGAATGACAGCGCAATTTCGCGAGTACGGTCGGTTGAGCTGTCGTCCACGACGATAGTTTCGAAATCCACGCCGTCCTGTCCGACCAGCGACTCCAGGCAGGCTCGGAGACACGCCTCTTCGTTGCGCGCCGGCACAATGACCGAGACAGGCCAACCCGATACTGGATGTGGCGCCACCATAGCCTGAATCCGTTATTATAACTTTGTGCGACGCGTCTCTGTCCTGACGGGGCTCCTTACCGTTCTCCTTGCAGGCTGCTATAGCGGCTCGCGGCCGCCACACATCGGCAGCAATGCCCCCGATTTCACCGTGCAGGATTCCGACCGCAAAATCACGCTCAGCGAACTGCGTGGCAAGGTCGTAGTGCTTAATTTCTGGGCCACCTGGTGTGCGCCTTGCGTAGAGGAGCTACCTTCTCTCGTGAACCTTCAGCAGAAGATGAGAAACAAAGGAATCACCGTGCTCGCCGTGAGTGTGGACCAGGACGAGAGCCTGTACCGCCGTTTCGTCCAAGACCACAACGTGAATCTACTCACAGTTCGCGACGCCAACCAGAAGAGTAACAATCTCTACGGGACCTTCAAATTTCCCGAGACCTACATCATCGATCGCAATGGCGTGATGCGTCGCAAGTTCATCGGCCCGGTGGATTGGGCGACCCCGGAGGTCGTGGATTTTCTGAGCAAGTTATAAGGACCGCAACACAGTGTCTATAGATCAGTTTTCAAAGTGATGTCAGGCGCCTTCTTTGTGTTTTTTGCTTGTGTAGCCTTAGCCCTTTCGGCCGCGTGGGAGCAGACCAAATTGCAGTCCAAGGTCATTGCCTCGAAGATCGTTGAAGAGAACGGTTTCACAGTCGTCGGAATCGGAGATCGCACCAGCAATGCCAAGGAGATGACCGAACAAGGCGTGATTCCCAAGCAGTGGGAGCGCCTTATGAAAGAACATCTGGTGAACAAGATCCCTGACAAGGCTGACTCCAGCATCATCGCCGTTTATACAGACTACGAGAGTGATAAGGACGGTGAGTATACATACCTGCTCGGAGCCAAAGTGACTTCAGCCGACAATGTCCCTCCTGGGATGGTCGCAAAGAAAATCCCACCCGGCCGCTATGCTGTCTCTACCTCAGAGAAAGGGCCGGTGGGAAAGGTGGTCGCTGAGACTTGGAAGCGGATCTGGACGTTGCCAAAGTCAGAGCCCGGAGGGAATAGAGCGT
>QIAR01000507.1 GCA_003225595.1 Acidobacteriota bacterium
CGCTCTTCGGCTTGGGATTCAGGAAGCTACCGGCGACTATGTAATCATCCAGGATGCGGACCTGGAATATGATCCTGCCGAATACCCCATCCTGCTCGATCCGCTGATCCAGGGTAAAGCTGATGTCGTCTATGGTTCACGTTTTCTGGGCGGCCGCGCACATCGCGTCTTGTACTTCTGGCATTCAGTGGGGAACCGTTTGCTTACTCTGCTTGCAAACAGCCTGACCAACATCAATCTCACCGATATGGAAACCTGCTACAAACTGTTCCGCCGGGAGGTCATTCAATCAATTCCGATCGAGGAAGAGCGCTTCGGATTCGAGCCCGAGATCACGGTGAAAATTGCTAAACGTCGGCTCAGAATTTACGAAGTCGGCATTAGCTATTGGGGACGCACCTACGAAGAAGGCAAGAAGATTGAATGGAAAGACGGTTTCCGTGCCCTCTGGTGTCTGCTCAAATATTCCGTGAAGGAACGCCCGGTTCCAGCGCATGCTGTTGCTGAGAACAGTTCCGAAAGTACACCGACGGACCGGGCTTCTGACCAAAGCCTATCGCGAGGTTAGCAGCCACCATGGGTCCGCCGATTCCCTAACCTTCTGCAAAGAAAGCTTCTGCCATGAAGCCACCCAACTCGCCTCGGAAACTCGGAAGCAACAAAGGAGCAAAGCGCGCGGAACCCGATGATTGTTTCAATGTTCAGCGACCTGTGCCGTTTAGGCGTCGATTCAATCCAGATGCTGAGCCTTTGGATCCACGGGCTGGCGGACCCTTCTGCAAACCATTCTTCGGCGGCCGGAACTCGAAATTGAGCGGTGGGTTTTTCCCCTCGGCCACACTGGCTGCCTTGATTGGCGCAGTCAATTTTCTCTGTGGCTGCGCTCCCTGCCCACGGATGGTTTGGCGCTCCAGACTATTCAGTTGTTGTCGTGGATCGGCCAACTTCGACGATTGAGTATTCGTTTTGGTTATCGCAATGTTTGGGCTCGCATGCGGCACACCGCTGACCTTCAACGAATTTTCGCGCGACTTCGTACCGCTATGGCGGGGCTTGTTATCAAGCCGCTGGGAGGTCTGCGAAGCACTCGCTGGGATAAGAACTAGGACCGTCACGCAATAAAGCAGTAAGCGTTTCATGGCTGACCCTGAGTGCCTTTCATCCGAAAGAATTACGACCGAGAGCCCAAGCTTCTATTAGAGCACGTTCCCGGCAGTTGTTCCGCCTGATTCTCTCTCCCCAGAGGAGCAATCACGATGCTGACAACCCCGGTAAGCGCACTCCAATTACTTTCGATGCGAGAACGCTACAGGCAGACTTAAGCCTAAGCAAAACAAGCCACATCCGGGTGCACGCCTACGACCGGCCGAACTGTAACTTTCAAAGATGCAACAACTTGCACCCCTTTGGATCATTGAATACCTTGGGTATATTGATTCACGAGAGTGATGTTTGCCCCGAGGGGTAATCCGTCCGACCCGGCAGTCGCGTAGGCACTGGCGCCAGCACAGGGGGCGGCAGGATTGTTCAGGCCCTTGCACAAGCGCAGGTCGCCACCTTCCGCCTGGTAATTCACGAATCCCACTGCGCTCGCGCTGGCTGCAGAAGTAATGGTCGTCGCAGGATAGAAGTTGGTTGCGGTTGATCTCCCCACTATCAGATTGTTGAGAAAAGAGTAATTCGTCCAGCAGGCGTTCATCTTGCCCAGAATGGTCCCGCTTACCGTGTCGCAGTTCCCGCGATTTACGGTATTGAACTCCCCTTTCACCATGATGTTGTCTCGCCAGATGAAGTTGGTCTCAGCCGCGAGTCCGCCCAGCAGGATGTCTGCCTTTCCCGCACTGGTAAACGTGTTGTGCACTACATTCACCCGGTCCTGGGTCATCCCAGAACTGCCTGAGGTGTCTAGCTCATAGCCATCCGCAGCCACCAAGGTGGTGTCCTGGTAGATGCCATCAAACAGATTGTCATGGATGGATTCGCGGAAAGCACCCTTGCAGGACGCGCCTGCGTCGGAGTTCGCCGCGAGAAACTGGATTCCTCCTCCGAGGTGTTTTCCCTGGTTATAGCGCGCCGTTACGTCCGTCAAGATGCATCCGGGGCACAGTCCGCTCTGACTCTTCGGGGTGAACAAGAATCCGTAGCCCACCTGAGAGAACCCACCCCACGCGTTCTCGACGATGTTGCCCTCCAGCAGCACGCGTACGGCATTCTTGATTTCAAATCCGTTCTTCACGACAGGCCAGCCGCCGAAACCTGACGAGGGTCCGGGAGGCGGCATCCATTGCAGCGGCTTAAACATGTGGTTGCGCCGAATCTCGATATCCGCTGGTGAATCAATGGAACACTGCGCCGGATCTGGATTGGTACAGGGCCCCGAGCCGCCCCCGAATATGATGGTTTCCGCCGCGCCTTCTAAGAAGTTGTCGACAATTTTATAAGTGCCCCACGCCGTGTTCGCGGCCGTGCCAATGCCTCCCGTGAACGCCTGTGCGTCCGAGCAAGAGCCGTTTACGGAAATGCAATAGAAGTCCGTGAAATAGCTGTGCAGGATCGCAATAGAGTGGCTTTGGGCCAGATTAACTCCGCGGTTGGTTTCGGTGGTGGCGCCGGAGGCTTGAGGAAGCGTCCCCTCGGCGGGCACGCCGTGCAACCAGTCTCGGTCGAAGATGATGTGATGCGCCCCCCCGATTCCCACCAGTGAACCCACGAAATGGGAAGGCGCGCCTCCTGCCGTGGCGGTGCGCGTGATCTCCAGCCCCATAAAGCGGTAGTGGGTCGCGCCACTCACGAACGTGATCGGGAGAGTGGAGCCCGTCATCAATATCTTAGCGGTCAAAAGCTGGGGTGCGGGGCAGCCATAAGCCGGGCGTCCCGGCAGGGAGGCTACACCTGCCTGACAGGGCGTGAGCCGCGTCCCTTCCGGCGGGAACGCCGCATTGCTGATTCCGCTTGATTCGACCCAGATCCAGTGGTTGTCATCGCAACCCAGCGCCGGGAAAAGAAATTGCGGAGCTCCGGAGGGGGTCGTCGGGCTGATGGTCACGCCCGCCGTAATGCTGATGATGTCTCCGCAGTGCAAGCCGTTGATCGCGGTCTGCATGTCAGCGCCGGTGTTTACCGTCCAGGTGTTGCCACTGAGAGCAGGGGTAGCGCTGAGCGCAGTGTACATACAGGCTTGGGGAAGAGCAGCCACATCGTCTGCCGCTCCGAACGAGGGCGTATTGCCAGGGCCGCAGTAAGCATTCTCGTCAGAACCACTGCCCACGGGCTCGGTCTGGCCGATGCTGAAATTTCCCTGCAGCGTAGCGCTGCCAGTCCAGGTGGACTGCCCGCGAACGAAGGTGCTGAGTAGCACGCACAACCAAATCAGTTTTTTAGCTCCCCGTCACTCCCGTTCCTAGCCACCGCTCGCACTGCCCCCGAGCAAGGCGGAGGCGGAAATATCAGAATCCAGCCGGAACTTGCCTGGATTGCCCCCACCGTCGCCGGTCACTGCAGGTTGGTTTGCGCGTTTGCACCACTTGTGGATGAGAGGGCACTAAGGGATAAGAGAGCCCTAAAAGAGAAGAAAGCACTGCGGTTCGTGCCATCATTTCCTCCCAATCAGTTAATTTTTCGCAAACCCTGACCTACGCGTTGCAATTCATTTGCGCCACGGACTTACGACTACGCCTTTGGGGTAACGGCTATTCTGTCGTTTTCCACTTCAGGGACTCGGCCTGGAACAGGCGGCCAGACAGATTGAGTTATTGCTAGGGAGAGGGTCTTGAACCGCACCAGGGATAAATCGAAGCTGACGGCAGGCAACTTCGAAGGGGCGCTGATCGGTGTGTGACGGGCAAGTCCTAAAATTTGAAGGCCGAAACGCCCATTCGTCGACTTCAAGGCAGGAGACTTCGCGGACGATCCTTCGGAGCGTTGCAAACGGCTGGCCATTTGCCGCCGTATCTAAATGTGCGCAGCAGAAACGGAGACTAGTAACAACACCTGCTCAGCGTCACAACGAGCGTGCCGAATCTGCCACGGCCACGTGTTCAGGTTTCCTTGAACGGTGCTCGCGCGCGTGCCGTATGCTCGCTGAAAATTGAGGCCGCGCTTTTCAGTGTGGGCCTTTGGAGGAATTTCCTTTTGTTACTCTCTACATTCAGAATACCAATTTGCCCGGGGGAAATGGGACGTCTCT
>QIAR01000527.1 GCA_003225595.1 Acidobacteriota bacterium
AGAAGGCGACAAGTTGTTAGATTTAAGCGAAGCCCCGGCGGAAGAGATGATTGCGGCTCCCTCCCAATGGTGTCCCAACCCAGCCCACACGAGCTGTCTGCGGGTGAAGGGCCATTCCATGACGCCAACGATCCCGGATGACGCGATTGTGGCGGTGGATGCTTCGCAGACCGACCATTCGCAACTCGACAACAAGATCGTGGTCCTTGGGATGTGAAAAGGGACTGTCTATTTCGCGGTTCAATACGAGTCGGTCATTCTGAGCAAGAGTCGTGGCTGGCGTATCGTCGGAAAAGTCCTGTGGTGGATCGGGAAAGCGCCTTAAAGAGAACAGAAATGTTCGCCTGGTTTCGCGCCGTGGTCACGTCTATCGAAGCTTCCCTCTCCTCTGCGACTCGATCCGGCACGATTTGAAAGCAGCAGATGCGATTCTGGACGGCGAGATCGTGTGCTTGGATGCCGAAGGCCGCTCTCCTCGCATTTCTTGGGGTTTTGCTGTGGTTCGCGTAATCAATCTGGGTTCGAGCCGCGCCCCGCAGCCAATGGCGCGTAAGTAACCGCTCTCATGGGTACCATCGCGCCATTGTGGCCGAAGATGCCTGGCAATAGGATTGGCGATGCCGTGGCGCGACTGATTGCACGGGATGGGAGTCGACATGGACGAACTGGACATACTCATGGCAATCGCAATCGGGGGGAGCGCGCTGATCCTCTACCACCTGCTTGGAGGATAACCGCGACAGGCGGCGCTAACTTTCCGGGTTTTTCGCCCCCGGTAAAATCATGGAGAAGGCCCAACCAATGTCAACCAGAACAATCACGAGTCCGAATTCGGACGCGCCAGAGAATCTAAAGCAGATTTACGAGGCTGCACTCGGCGAACTTCGCGGAGAAGAGTCTGCGGATAGAAAGGCCAACACTCCTATTTATCGACGCAAGCAGGAAGTCGCAGCCTTAACGGACGCGTCCCCGGCGCAACCAAATCGCGCCTTGGACGAAGCAGCCGATGCCTTGGCTGCTCTTTGGAAAACCTCGTCCAAAGAGTGCACGCGACCAAAGGACCAACCGCCGGTAGGGCGTGCTCAGAAATTGCGGTGATGCCAGCCGCTCGATTCCTCCGAAATTCCACTATCAATCTTCCGCATGATCCGGTCGGCCCACTGCACGACAGCGGCAACCATGGATTCTGTCCTAAGAGGGCTCGGCTTGGAATCGAAGAGATCGTCGGCATTCCGCTACGCTTTGCAGCGGAAAGAAGGTTTCGCCCCTTGTAAGCGCCTCGATTCGCCAATTGGCGGGTTAGTCCGGCTGAGCGTTGCGCTTGATCGCGGATCATCCGGAAGTTCTCGCGGACTGGCCTATTGTCGGGCACATTGTCGTATCCCAATTGCGCCCACCCGAGAATGACGCCGAGAGCGTTGTTGAAATCGTGAGCAAATTCCGTGTGGGGCATGGAATAGTCGCGGATAACCAGATCCCATTGGTTCTTATCGAGAGCTGCGGTCATGCCAGCCCCTGTGTCGACCCGTTCAAATGTGAGCTCGTAGCCGCCACGGCGCAGCTCCCCAACCAGCAACGCCATGTCATCTTCCGAATCTTCGACAATCAATACGCGCAGAGGTGTACTCATTCAGTCTCTTTGGCGCGGGCGCAGACTCGTTCAAAATCAGCCAGTACAGACCGAGCTGTCGGACAGCATCGGTGAATTGACCGAAATCGATGGGCTTGCGGACGTAGCTGTTAGCGCCTAGGCCGTAACCATTGACCCGGTCCTGCTCTTCGTTCGAGGATGTCAAAATGACGACCGGGAGGAGACGCGTGAGCTCGTTTGCTCGCAGTTGTCTTAGGACCTCTAAACCATCGATCTTTGGCAACTTCAAGTCGAGCAGAGTGACCTGAGGCATTACGGTCAAATCGCGCCCAGCATAAGATCCCGTTCCGAAGAAGTAGTCCAGCGCTTCGGCCCCGTCGCGGGCTACGACCACCTCATTCTTGATGCTATTCTTCTCCAGCGCTCGGAGTGTCAGCGCTTCGTCGTCAGGATTGTCCTCTATTAACAAGATTATCTTCTCCTCCATGTCCTTCATGTGGGCCTCCGTGCTCCCTGTCCTACCGCGCCCTCAGCCCAGACCTCGCCTCCGTGTCGGTGAATAATGCGCTGCACGGTTGCCAATCCGACTCCGGTGCCTGGGAACTCACTCACATCGTGAAGACGTTGGAAGGCGCCGAAAACCTTATCGACATATCTCATATCGAATCCGACGCCGTTATCCCGCACAAAGTAGACCTCTTGAGTATCACGCCGGCGGCTTCCGAGTTCGACGCGGGCGTCAGGCTTAGAGGTAAACTTCCACGCATTAGCGAGCAGGTTCTCCAGCACAATTCGTAATAAGCCGCCCTAGTTTACCCGCGTGAGGCCGTGGTGTCTGACGCGAGCGGACTTCATTTCACAGTTAACTCGCCGCCCTTGCCTCGGCCTGGAACGCAAAGGCGTAGTCGTGCGCAAACTGATCGAAGGTGATCGGCTTGCGCCCGGTGAGCCGCTCGATGTCGTCCGTCACCAGACTCGCTTTCCCCTCGCGATAGAGACGCTGCAGATCGAGCAGAGCATCGGCAGACCATTCCGGCATGCCAGCGGATAGGAGGGCTTTCCGGAATTCGGCCGGCGGCAGGTCCACATAGCTGATCTTGCGTCCCGTAACTTGAGAGATCTTCTCTGCAACGTGGCCGTTGGTAAGAGCTTCACCTCCAGTTAATGCGTAGGACTTGCCTTCGTGTCCGGTCGCGGCGAGAACCATCACTGCCACCGCTGCAATATCCCGGATATCAACTACGCTGACGGCACCGTTCCCCTGGCATCCGTAGAACGCGTTCTGAGACCTGATCGTGCCCGCGTTGTAGTTGACCAGGTTCTGCATGAAACCGTTGGGGCGAAGAAACGTGTAGGGCAGGCCCGAAGCCTCAATGTTCTCTTCTGAATGGCGATGCCCGCTCGGAAACATGGACTCGCGCCCACCTAGAGCCGAAAGCTTAACAATGTGCTTCCGCCCAGCCGCGCGCACCTCTTTGATAAAGTTCGCTTCCATGGCTGGCAGGTCCCGAACTGGCGGTCCAACCAGAAAAATCTTCTCAACCCCATGTAATGCTGGACGAATCGTGTCCGGCTTGGCGTAATCCATGATTACGCCTTCCATTCCGGCGGGGGCTTTGGCTGCCTTGTCAGGCGACTGAAAGGTGGCGCGTATCTTCAACCCCACCGCCAGCGCTTGCTTTAACACTTCACTACCGACGTTTCCACTTGCTCCGGTGATCAGAATCATTGCAGTCTCCGTTCGTTGGTACCAGGGAGAGGCTCAGCGGACACCAGAAAATCGCGCCACAATTCCCGCTCCGGTAAGTAGTCGCGCCTGTAGGTAAGCCGCATCCATGTCTCACGATGCAGCGCTATGCACCAGCGACTGACTTCTATTACGTAGTAGTCCACGATGCCCCCTTCCCGTGCTGAGGAATATGTATTACCGGCCACGCTGGACACCATCCGAGCCGTCAACCGTGGCCGGATAACCGCATGTTTATAACCGAATCGGCTAATTCAGGCTGTGAATTTTCTGCGGTTCTAAGCAGCCTAAGCTCAGTTGCTTGGGGACGCCACTTAGCTTCTTGGGAAATAGACTGTAGGAAAAATTGTCCCGCCACTGGGCCGGAACCGCTCGTTTCTGCCGACGGCCGAAAACACGCGGGAGCAAGTTTAAGAAGGCGAGACACTAATCATAGCCAAGAGTCTCAGCAAGCTCCGGGAAAACCTGTTCACTCTCTGCCACAGCCATGATCTTCGTTCCCTTTGCCACGTTTGGTTTTGCCAACCTTCGATCCTCCTTTTTGGCGGAGCAAAGCTGCCATCGATGAAGGCTTCACCTACATTGAGGCGACCCTGAATCCGCCGTTCAGGACGGTACGCCGATCCTTCCAGGGACTCCCTCGCCCGTCCTTGCGGCAAGCTGGTTCCGGGATGAGGAGATCTAGAATTGCCCATTGGGCGTCGGTTAGCCTAGATTATTCACCAAGTCTCTGGCCAAAAAAGAAAGGATGCTCTAAAAGGAATGATGAACACTGGGTTTCGGCACCCAGCATTCCCTTTCGGGGCATCCATCGCTTGATACAAAGTGTTTTACCACAGCTGACCTTCTCCTTCTACCGTCACCAACCCATCCGCGCCGATTTTTCCGGCGGCCAGATCACCAGCGACGCCGGTCTGCTGCCGCTGCGCGCCTTCGATGAGCGCCATCATCTGACTCGGGACTGGGCCGAAAGCCTCAGCGACCCACGT
>QIAR01000528.1 GCA_003225595.1 Acidobacteriota bacterium
CACCGTCGGCGAAGACGAGTGCCGCGCCTGGACCGTCCCCGTTCACACGCGCGCGGTTGAAGCTGCGGGAGTCATCCACTCCGACCTGGAAAAGCATTTCATCCGTGCTGAAACCATTCGCTGGAATCAACTTCTCGAAGCCGCGTCCGAAGCCAACGCCCGCGCCAAAGGCACGCTGCGCCTGGAAGGCAAGGACTACGTCGTCCAGGACGGAGACGTGCTGCACATTCGGCATAGCGGGTAATTGCGAGTATCCCAATTCGAGTACCGGATCCGAGTTTTCAATCAGATCGCACAGGATCGTAACCTCTCGCTTTGCAGAACGGCGCTCAAAACTGTACTCTCGACACGGCATCGCAAACGTTGGCCACTCGGTACACGGTACTAGGTACTCGGTACTGAAAACATGCACCCAATTTTTCTCAGCCTTCTGCTGGGCCTTACCGCTGCCGCCGCGAATGTTTTCGGCGGCGCAATTATTGTCCAGAGGCACTGGGAGCGGCGCTATCTCAAGTACTTCATGGCGCTGGGAGCTGGTTTCATGCTGGCCACATCATTGGTGGAGATGTTGCCCGCCAGCTTGGAACTGCGAGGCAAGAGCGCAGCCTTCCTGGTGTTGATGGGATATCTCATCATCCACTTCTTTGAGCACACAGTCACCCCCCACTTCCACTTCGGTGAGGAAACGCATCAGGATGAATTCGTCCATCCTCATAAGGGCTACTCAGTACTGATCGGGCTCCTCATTCATACCTTCTTCGACGGGATTGCTATAGCGTCCGGCTTTCTGGTTTCTGAATGGCTGGGTTGGATTATCTTCCTTGCAGTTTTCTTGCACAAAATTCCAGAGGGATTCACTGTGTCTTCGGTGATGCTCGCCAGCGGCCGCAGTCGTCGGTTTGCGTGGGGAGCGTCAGCCCTTCTGGGAGCAGCCACGCTCGCAGGCGTTCTGAGTATGGCATTGTTCCGACATCACGTCGCCGCGGGTCTTCCGTTAGCCGCCGGAGTGACAATCTACGTTGCCGCCTCTGACCTGATACCGGAGGTGAATAAAGAGCCTGGGGTAAAGATGGCTCTTGTGGTCTTTCTCGGAGTGGGATCCCTCTTCGTGCTCGACCGATTCTTTCATGCGCACTGACCACCAGATCCATCGCCTTTCCAAGGCGATCCGATCTTTGTAGTTGATCCATTTCTCCTTGCATGGAGTCGCTGGCTACTGGCTAACGGGTCCTGTGTACCGACTTCTATTCCACCGTATGCTTCGCCGTGTAACCGTCGCGGGCAATGATCTGGTACTTCAAATCGTGGCCCTTCTGGTCCTTGATTTTCAATGGGCCGCCGTCGGGTGCGACTAACTCCACTTTCAGCTTACGGTAGCTGCCATCCAGCTTCGCGTTGGTAGGATGATAAGCAATGTTGTACTCGTTGCGGATGTCGCTGGCGATGTCGCGAAAAATTTCTGGTAACTCTCCTTGAAAACGTGGGAAGTAAGCCCTGCCGCCGGTCATGCGCGAGAACGTGTTCAACTGGTTCTCGGCTTGCAGGTAGTTGAGACTGCCGAGCGAACCCAGGTAGCCATGGGCTTCGGCCCACTCCACCAAGGCTCGTCCGATGCCCACGGAAAAGATCGTGACATTACGCGTCGACTTGACCTTCTTCAGGATTTGATCCAGGTTTAGCTTGCTGAACGTGTCGACACCGGTGGAAACCAAAATGATGTACTTGCGTCCTTCCAGGCGATCCAGACGGTCGAGCGTGTCATAAAGCGCGTCAAACACGTTTCGCTCCGAAAAGCCTGGAATCCGGAGCTGGTTCAGCGCACCGTAAACCGCCCGCTTGTCCTGCGTGAAGTCCACCAGGATATGTGGTCTCATGTCGTAGGAAACCACCGCCACCCAGTCCTCTTTTTTCAAACCTCCGGCAAACGTGTAGGAAGCGTTCAAGGCGTCGTAAAGGAATTGATAATTGGTCGAAGCGAACTCGACGAGCAGGACAGCCGTGATCGGCGCTTCCGCCTGGCTGAAATTGCTGATCGGCTGCGCCACCCCGTCCTCGAGCACCCGGAAGTTGTCCTTCTTGAGGCCGGGAACAAATTGCCCATTCTTGGTCGTTACCAGCACATCCAGGTTGACTAAGGGTACCTCTACGTTGATCGAGTAATCCGGCATGCCCTCGACCTTTTTGGGCTTCTCCGCAGGTGGCGGCGGAGGCTCTTCCTTCTTCTTTGGAATCACATACGGGCCCACATCGTTCCCAGGCCCACCCGCTTCAGGCGGTGGTGCTTCCGAAGGCTTCTGCTGGGTATTAGCACCTGGCGGCGGCTGGGACGGTTGCGGTTGCGGGTTCTGTTGCTGGGTATTGGCTGGTGGCTGTTGTTGCTGCGGCTCGGCCTGCGCCGCCCCCGTACCTATAAGGGCAACACCTGATAACCAAAGTAGCGGTAAGGACAAGCCCAAAAGGGAACGAATTCGCCTGTTCTTACGGGCAAACTGGAAAAAAAACATGGACACTCCGAGAAATACCCTGTGCTAGTATAGATGCACAGCTTCGCGATTGGGATATTTTGCTCGGCTTTACACTCCCTCCCTGGCAAAAGATGAAAACATTACGCGGAGTCTAGTTAAAAGATGGTTGGGCCAATGACTGGCCTCCGGGGCAAATTAATGGGGAAAATAGTTCTCTCGCTTGCAGCACTCTGCTGGCTGCTGTCCTCCGCAGTCGCAGCTCAGAATTCGAAAACCTTTGAAACCATTCCTGTGGACCAGATCCACGCGGGCATGCGTGGTCTCGCGTACACAGTTTTTCAGGGTGTCAAGCCCGAGCCCATGGAAGTTGAAGTCCTGGGCGTCATGAAAAACGTCAATGGACCCAAGGGCGATGTGATTCTGGTGCGCCTGCACGGCACGAAAGTCGAATACACGGGCGTTGTGGCTGGCATGAGCGGCAGCCCAGTTTACTTCGACGGCAAACTGGCGGGCGCGCTTGCCTTTCGCATTGGTGAATTCTCGAAAGAGCCGATTGCGGGGGTGACTCCGATCTCCGAGATGCTGGAGATCAATGCCATGGACCGCACTCCTGCCGGCGACTCGGCTCCCGTCCAGGCCAAGGCCAGAAATGCGGCCACCAAGACCGCAGGCCCGGGAG
>QIAR01000009.1:0-2598 GCA_003225595.1 Acidobacteriota bacterium
TCCGTCGCGTCGGCGTCGATGGGCGGATCTAGAGTCGCAAGACGGTTGCGAATACGTTCCCAGAGGCCTGTTCGGAGTTCCTTTAAGCGCAGAATTGTGTCCAGGAGCGACCCACGCTCTAGGCTCAGCGCCTTGGAGCCGGTTCGAAGCGTGCGCAGATATAAGAAGCCAATTGAGCGCTTCACGCGGCTAGGTATGGATTTTCGCTCTTCTTCGATCTCGATATCCGTATGGCCGTAGACCGTTTTTCGCAGTAAATTGGTCCTCTTCGGGATCGTAAAAGAGTACGGTTTGCGAGGCGCTAGATTTTGAGTCTTAAGCAGAATTCGACCGTATCCTTGTCCACTGCATCTACTTCGCCCGCTGCTAAGAGGCGGTGCTCCGTTGTGTGCCAACATTCGAGGTTGTTGGCACACTGCCGAGTGATGTCTTCAGTCAGATCAGTGAGGATCACTTCAATACGAATCGGGATGGGCATCGTGCCGTCCTCAGTTAGGTACCGGGCATTGCGAAAATCGAATTCTTCAACGGGCGGATTTTTGTAGAGGCGGTCGGGGCCAAGAACTAAATCTAGCGCCTCGCAAACCGTACTCTTTCCGACGTTGTTGCCGCCAATGAGAAGGGTATGGCCTGAAAAATAGAGTTCGGATTGACTGATTCCTCGGAAATTTTGGATAGTGAGACGAGATACCTGCATAGAGAATGAAGACCTGATTAGCCGTGCTACGTTCCTTACCGTACCAGTTCAGGGCTTTGGGTCAAGCCGAATTTCAGCATGAGTCTCTTCAAGACCAGAGACAGGTGGAGCTAGTTTGTTTCTGAATCGGGAATAAAACCGATTGTTGGCGGGCTGGACGGTAAAGCCGTTCGATTCAGCTCGGCCGCTTGCCTCGTATCATCAGTGCGCTATCGAGGATTTGCGCGAGACTTGTTGCCCGCCGAATTGAAGCGGGATTTTAGCGGCGCGATGAAGTTGCTGCAGGATGAAAAGTTCCAGAAGCTCTTGACCGACTACCCACGCCCGAAACGGACATTTGTCATTGCCTATGAAACGGAAGACACCGTCAGCTCCGCTTGGCTTATCCGTGGCGCGGATGGCAAAGAATACAAGCCGGCGGATTACCTGACTGCGTTCGCTGAGTTCGTGAAGGACAATCCGGAACACATTCAGGCGATCAGTATTCTTCAGAAGCAGCCGGACAAATGGAGCACGGCAGCGCTCTCGGAGCTGAGGGAAAAGCTGGCATCAACGCCGCAGCACTTCACGGTCTCGAACCTGCAGAAGGCGCACGAGGTGCATTATCAAAAAGCGCTCGTGGATATCATTTCCATGGTGAAGCACGCGACGGACGAACAAAATCCGCTTTTAACTGCGGAAGAGAGAGTTGAGCGGGCATTTAACAAGGTCACTACCGGGAAGACATTTACCAAAGAACAGCTGCAGTGGCTGGACCGCATCAAGGCGCACCTCGCGGAGAATCTTTCGATTGACGAGGAAGATTTCGAGCTGCCGATTTTCAGCCGCCTCGGCGGCTGGAAGAAGGCGAACGGCATATTTTTCGGGGAGCTTGCACCGCTTATTCATTCTTTTAATCAGGCGATTGCCATATGAGCGACATCGTTCAAAAACTTTGGGGCTTTTGCCACACGCTGCGGCACGACGGAATCGACTATGGCGATTACATCGAGCAGTTGACGTACCTACTCTTTCTAAAGATGGCGGATGAGCGCGGGATTGACCTTTCGCGGACAGAGTACGTTGCCGGAAATGGGCGGGATGTTGTGCTTGACTGCTCATGGCCGGCGCTTGAAGCGAAGTCGGGCACCGCCCTGACCGATCATTACGTCGCGTTGCTGCAAGTCCTCGGCAAGCAGCGCGGACTGCTCGGTGACATTTTTGCGGGGGCACTTTCCCGCTTCAATAACCCTGTGAGTCTAAAGGCACTCATCGGCGTTATTGACGAGACGGAGTGGACGGAGCTCGGTGTTGACGTGAAGGCCGCGGCATTTGAAGGGCTCTTGGAGAAGGCAGCAAGCGAAGGCAAGAAAGGTGCAGGACAATACTTCACGCCTCGGATTCTTATTCAAACGATCGTGAGATGCATGCAGCCGGACCCGCGAGCGTCTAAAGAATTTGCGATGTGCGATCCAGCCTGCGGCACAGGAGGCTTTTTGGTTTCCAATTGCTTGGCGAAGGCGGTGCTCCGTTCTTGGACAAGAGCAAGTCGATTGCATACGTAATTACTGGAAAATCATGGGTTAACAACCACGCACACGTGTTGCGCGCAATAAAGGGGTTAACCCCGAATGCATTTCTGAAATATTTCCTCGATTCCTTTGATTATGCCGACTACGTCACGGGTAGCACTCGCTTCAAGTTGACACAAGGAGCAATGAACAGTATTCCGGTGCTGCTCACACCCTTCCCTGAACAGGAACGTATCGTTGCCAAGATAAGGCAGCTACTTGCAGACGTGGATAAAGCCAAGGAACGATTACAAGAGAGAGTCCCAAACATTCTCAAGCGCTTCCGCCAATCGATATTGACCGCCGCGTGTTCGGGCAAGCTGACGGAAGATTGGCGCAACCAGCGGGACG
>QIAR01000009.1:2606-16074 GCA_003225595.1 Acidobacteriota bacterium
GCAACTCGTCGAGCGAATTGTGAAACAGCGAGCCACAGATTCGCTCGATTGGCCACGAGCAATGCGGCGAACCGATGCCGAAGTGCCGGATGGCTGGTGCTGGACGAGTTTGGATACGTTAATCATAGATGGCCCGCAAAACGGTCTCTATAAACCATCTTCGGAATATGGGGAAGGCGGATCGCCGATCATCCGAATAGAGGATTTCCAAAATGATTCTGTGCGAACTCGGACAGAATTATCGAAGCTGAGAGTCAGCAAACAGGAGGCAGACAAGTACGCGGTTCACCCAAATGATTTGGTGATAAATCGCGTAAATAGTCCATCTCATATTGGCAAATGCCTTCTCGTTCCGCCGAATCTCTGTCCTGCCGTTTTTGAATCCAATATGATGCGCATCACGCTTTCACCAGAAATCAGCCCAGTATGGGTCGCCACGTACATTCGCAGCGATGGCGGAAGAGCTAGATTGACTGCCGATGCGAAATGGGCAGTAAACCAGGTGAGTATCAATCAGACCGATGTCGTGACTACTCCGGTTCCCATTCCATCGCGAAGGGAGCAAGACGAAATCGTCCGCCGTGTAGAAGCACTCTTCGAACTTGCTGATGCGATTGAAAAGCGAGTGGCTGCTGCATCGCTGCGCGCGGAAAGACTGACGCAGGCGATTCTCGCAAAGGCATTTCGAGGCGAACTCGTGCCTACGGAAGCGGAGCTTGCGCGACATGAGGGTCGGGAGTATGAACCGGCGTCGGTGTTGCTGGAGAGGATAAGGAGCAATGTGAGCGGCAACGGAGACAACGTGGGTCGAAGAGCGCGCAATAAAAGCCGACTAAAGCACGGGAGCAAGCCACCCAAACATTGATATGCCGCGACCTACGATCTAATAGCCCACGGAATGTCTCCATCACTCGTCAACCTCCTGAAACGGTGACTTCATTAGTGTGCCACTTTCCTCGCGCCGTCGCGGCCCCTCCTGGTGCACTGTCCATGGATCATGGTGTTCTGTATGAGGATACGCATGGGTTCGTTCCCAGTCCCCCTTTGACAGTTCCCGCCGCAGTCCTATACTGAGAGTACCTAGCCATCTAACCCGTTTTCCATGCCCCAAGACACCAGTCCAAGGACTCTCTCCAATCAGTAACAAAGAAAGAGATGGAGAAGCTTTTTGCGGGACAAAGAGAAGAAGTGGAGCAGCTTCTGGCCGATCAGGCCAATACTATTCTCGAAGCCGTTGATGAGCTTGTGGAGAAAAAGATGGACAAGAAGCTGGATGAAAAATTCAATCCAGTCATTACGAAATTGGGTGCGGTTCTGAAAAAATTCGAAGACCATCGCGACGAAGATATAGCCGGCGCTGAACAACTCCGCCGGCACGATGATCAATTGCAAGATCACGCAGTTCGAATCAAAAAACTGGAAGCGATCCGCAATCCATAGCTAATCACAGACTCTCGGCCTATGCTCGTGAAGAAGTGCGACAACGGCAAAAAGGAAATCAAGAAAGGGAACGATGAAAGTGGTCGTTGGTCTCGGCTGGCCTGACTACTCCTTTTGCAGGCGATGTGGAAAGCCGATGATGGCATTCCTCAAGAAGCGAAAACTTCTTAGCCCGACGGGAAAAACCGGTTAGGGCTCCTCAGCCCTCTTCTCTTCACTTCGCTCTGCATGTCCGCTGCCTGGCGGCTATTTTCGTTTGGCTGAATGCACCGCGTCCGCCTGGTCCTTTCAGGGTTCCTACCCACCAGCGAGCCGTCGGCGTTGGAAACGCACGGCATGGATGCTCAGATTGATGACGCAGATACCGATGCCGCAGCTGGTGAGCAGACCGGGCGGTATGTTCGGATAGACCAGGGCATCAAGATAGTGCAGTAGGAATCCGCCCCGGTATGGGGCAACGCCCGCCCGAGCCTCCAGCCAGTTTTCCGCCCAGGTCAGCGGACAGGTCCAGGGCAGGATCTGGATCAGAATGCCCCACACCACGGAGCCAAGGTGCAACCACTGCAAGACCAGACGGCGACGTGTGACGGTGGCGCCGAATACGATCCACAGGATGAATAGCAGATGCAACCCCAGGATTACGTCTGCTAATGCGGAATACATACTGCTATTTTGCACTAGGGTAGTTACCGAGATCATCTTGTTTGCGGAGTGAGCTTTTGGCAAATGAAAATCTGAGGTACGTACCAGGACGCAGCCGGGTAGAGTTGTGCGGGCCCGCAAAACTGGCGGTTGATGCCAGGCTCATTGGAGGCAAAGTTTTTGGGCAACTCAACGGAATTTGTTGTTTAGCGGCGCCCCAAGACTCGCACGAGCCGTCAGTGCTGCCGAAATGGAGTGCTACTCAACATCGGCATGCAATAATTGGTCGATCGCAGCCTCTGGGATATACCGGATGAATTCTTATCGGAATCAGTGGTTCCATTATCGGAGTCAGTGGTTCAATTCTGACTAACAAGCACGGTTGAAAGGACAACGGCAACATGGTTTCGGCGGATCAGTTTCTCGAAGCCGCGATAGAAGAAGCGCGGCAGAAGGCGGCATACCCATCGTTCGGTAGTCGTACATCGCGATATGATCATCGGTCGTGGCCACAACCGCCGTGTCCAGAGAGGAAACGCGATCTTACACGGTGAAATGGACGCCCTCGAGAATGCCGGGCGACAGCCTGCCTCCGTCTATCGAGAGTGCGTTCTTTTCACGACACTTTCGCCGTGCTCAATGTGCTCCGGGGCCATTCTCTTGTATGCAATTCCCCGCGTCATCGTCGGCGAGAACAAAACGTTCATGGCTGAGGAGGAACTTCTCCGCTCCCGCGGTGTCTCGATCGAGGTCTTGCAGAACCAGGAATGCATCCGGCTCATGGAGGAGTTTATCCGGTGCAATCCCAGACTTTGGAACGAAGACATCGGAGTGTAACGTGAACCGTCACGTGAGTGGAATCGTTTCCGGGAGGCCCTTGGTGGAATTCGCTTCGGATACTCTCCGTAGTACCCAACTAAAATTTTGCCTGAGTCACTTGAAATGGGTAGGTAGGTATTAACGGTCCGGAACTCTGGATTGAATTCCACTTACTTGGCCGAGAATCACAGGATAGCTCCGGAAGCGGTGCGATACCGGCCTAGATCTGGCCCGGCTTGGGGTTTCAGATGTATTCGAACATGACTAGCCAGCATGGGGGTCAGTTCTGAGGCGCATTATGCTATCTGTGCCTAAGCCACGGAATTAGTTGAGACCACCCCAGAATCGTTACGATTACGCCTGCGACGTAGACGGCAAGGCCGTCATTCTTAACGATTGCTGATATCAGAACTACTGGACCAAGCAGAGATAAGATCGCTGGCCACAATGGCACACCGCTGGGTGAGCCCCCATCGCGTTGCGGATCAAAAAGGGACATATATTCTCCAAGGGAATGTGTTATCCGTCGAGCGGGGTTCGGCCGCAAACAAATCCCGCTGGTTCGCAGGTCGCACGCAGCTTGGACTCCGGCAGACGCAGCGTGTCCAAAGCCAGTTCCGCCTTGCGTCTTGGACGGAGTCACGGAGTACAGGGTGCTGTAGCCTTACCCGCGCTGCTTCCTGACGATCCGAACGGTTGCTCTCCAGTACGAGATATTTGACCGACGGATTGCTCGTCCCCGGACTGCAGCCCACATCCGGGAAATGCACCATTTCCCTCAGTTTTCGTCCGGGACTTGAGCCAAGGGCCCATTGGGCGAAAACCGTCCTTGCTGGAGTTCGTCTTCAGCAAGGATAATCCCTCTACTCGAAGATTTTACGATGGTGAAGAATCGCTTCCGAGGAGCGCGGCAATGGACATTTTTTTGCGTTTGGCGACGGCTGGCTTGATTCCACTGGCGATGGGTATCTTCACCGCACCGTCGCCGGATTCCTCTGTGCTGATGGAGGAGATGACCTTTACCGAGGTGCGAGACGCGATCAGGAGGGGCAAAACCACGGTGCTGATCTTCAACGGAAGCACGGAAGCCTCTGGCCAGCACTTGGCCTTAGGCAAACACGTTTACCGAGCACGCTATTTGGGCGAGCGCATCGCTCGCGAGCTAGGCAACGCCTTGGTGGCACCGGTCATGCCGTTCGCGCCCACCACCGACGAAATGCGCTTCCCTGGCACCATCAACCTTTCGCGCGGGACCTTCTCTCGGGTAAACGAAGAGGTGGCTGACAGCATGATGAGGGCGGGTTTCAAATACGTTATCCTTATGGGCGATCACGGGGGCAACCAGGCACCGCTCAAGGCTCTGGCCCCCAAGCTCGATGCGAAGTATCGCTTTCAGGGTGTGCGTGTGTTCTATTCCAGCGACGCCTACCTCAAGTCCGATCGCGAGATCGAAGCCTACCTTATGGAACACGGTTTTCCGGTCAGCCGCCACGCTGGCGTGGCTGACACCTCCGAACTGTGGGCCGTGAATGCCAAGTACGTCCGCCCCGACAAGATTGTCGTGGGTGGTCCGGTGCCGTCTGCTGGCAGTCCTCTGGCACTGGGCGCTGCCGGCGTGGAGGGCGATCCGCGCAAGTCTTCTCAGAGAATTGGGAGAATGTTTATGGAGTGGAAAGTCAAGAATGCGGTCGCCGAAATTCGCGAGCTGATCCAGAACTCAATGGCGCATAGGGAAAGTTCACCACAAAGGTAAGTAAAAGAGATTTCAGATGTGGCAGTAAAAGTTTTGTGTATCCTTGAGCGCCGGCAGAGCCGAGCCGAGCGACCGGCAAAGATCCGGTCCCGCAGAAAGCGTCCTGCTGTCCGCAAGGTAAGGCGCGCAACCATCATGTCGAATCGCTTCATGGCGAGGGCCATCGAACTCTCGCTCGAAAATGTTCGATCTGGAAAAGGTGGGCCCTTCGCCACGGTCATCGTGGAAGATGGAAAAATCATCGCGGAGGGCACCAACCAGGTCACTTCTAGCAATGATCCCACTGCGCACGCGGAGATCGTCGCCATCCGCGAAGCTTGCAAGAAACTTGGAACTTTCCAGCTTACCGATTGTGAGATTTACACGACCTGCGAGCCTTGTCCTATGTGCCTTGGCGCCATCTACTGGACACGGCCTGCACGGGTTTATTTTGCCAACACTGCTGAAGACGCGGCAACAATCGGATTTCGCGATGCCTTCATTTACGATGAGATACGCCAGCCGCTCACCCGCCGGCGGATTCCGATGATTCCGCTCATGCGCGACGAGGCCCAGCAAGCCTTTCGCGCCTGGGAGGAAAAGAACGATAGGATTCCCTACTGAGAATCTCGAGATGGAACACCGCTACATTGGCCGGCCGGTACCGCGTAAGGAAGGACGAGAAAAAGTGACCGGCCGCGCGCGCTATGTGGGCGACCTCACGTTCCCGGGCATGCTCTTTGGCGCAACGGTGCGCAGTCCTGTTGCGCGGGGCCGGCTCCGCCAGATTCATTTCGAAGGCGATATCCCTTGGAACGAATTTACAATCGTCACTGCCAAGGATATTCCCTGCAAGAATTGCACGGCGCTGATACAGGAAGATCAGCCTTGCCTGGCAGCGGATTTCGTCAATCATCCGGAAGAACCGGTGGTGCTGCTGGCGCACGCCGACAAGTACTTGCTCGAAGAAGCGCGGCGCGCGGTGCGCCTCGAAATTGAGCCTCTGCCTGCCATACTGACGATCGAAGACTCGCTCGCGAGGAAGCAGGTCATCTGGGGCGAGGATAATCTCTTCAAGTCGTTCCATGTCGATAAGGGTGACGTGGACCGTGCCTGGGCGAGCGCCGATTTCATCGTCGAAGGCGAGTATTCCACTGGGGCGCAAGAGCAAGTTTATATCGAACCTCAGGGAATGATCGCCACTGCGAATCCGAGGGACGGCGTAACTGTGTGGGGGTCTCTGCAGTGTCCTTATTACATCCACAAAGCGCTCGGCGTGCTTTTCGGGTTTCCTAAAGAAAAGGTTCGCGTCATCCAGATGGAAACGGGCGGCGGATTCGGCGGCAAGGAAGAATATCCTTCCATGATCGCGTGTCACACGGCGCTGCTGGCATGGAAGTCCGGCCGGCCCGTAAAAATTGTGTACGACCGGGCTGAGGATATGGTAGCGACGACGAAGCGACATCCATCGAGGACGCACCACCGCACCGCAGTCACGCGCGATGGCAAGCTTCGCGCGATGGACATCGAATTCATCCTTGACGGCGGCGCCTATCTGACACTTTCGCCGGTCGTGCTCTCTCGCGGAACGATTCACGCCGCCGGACCTTATTTCTGTCGCAACGTCCGCATCCGCAGTTCTGCTGTGGCAACGAATACCCCGCCCCATGGCGCTTTCCGGGGATTTGGTGCGCCGCAGAGCGTCTTCGCACTCGAACGGCACCTCGACCAGGTTGCCAAGGCGGTGGGGTTGGCGCCCGATGAGCTAAGGCGACGTAACTTCGTCCGGGAAGGCGAGACACTCGCGATCGGGCAGGTGATCCGCCAAAAAGTGGACATGGCCCACATGATGAAGCGCGCCTTCGAGCTGAGTGATTATTACGCCAAGCGCCGTCGCTTCGCCGAAGAGAATCTCCGGCGGCGCGTGAAAAAGGGTATCGGCTTCTCTGCTTTCCTTCACGGCGCGGGCTTCACCGGCTCAGGTGAGGATTATCTGGCGTCGGTCGTAGGCGTCGAAGCAACTCCGGATGGCCACGTTCGCGTCCTTGCCGCCAGTACCGAGATGGGCCAGGGTACAAACACCATCTTCACGCAGATCGCTGCCGATGCCCTGGCTCTCGACTACGATCAAGTGGAGATCGTGCAGCCTGATACCGCGAAAGTCCCCAACAGCGGCCCGACAGTTGCTTCACGCACTTCGATGATTGTTGGGAAGCTTGTGGAATCCGCCGCACTGGGGCTGAAGCAGACGCTTGTCGGCGCCGGGTTTCTAAAGGAAGGCTATATGCCCGCAGAGTTCGCCGAGGCCTGCCGACGCTACATCAAGAAGTTTGGCCCGCTCAGATCCACTAGTCAATATTCCCCGCTACCCGGCGTTCACTGGGACGATGAAAAATATCAGGGAGACGCCTACGGAGCCTATGCCTGGGCAGTTTATGTCGCCGAAGTATCTCTGGACACGCTGACGTACGAGACACGCGTCGAGGATTTCGTCGCCGTCCAGGAAGTCGGCAGGGTGATCCATCCGGTGCTTGCCGCCGGTCAGATCGAAGGCGGCGTCGCGCAAGGGATCGGCTATGCGCTCTATGAAAATGTTGTCTGGCAGGAAGGGCGAATGGTGAACTGCCAGATGACGAACTACATTATTCCAACTGCGATGGATGTTCCTCCGATTCGCGTGTATTTCGAAGAAATGCCGTACGACGGCGGACCCGCTGGTGCAAAGGGCCTAGGCGAGCTGCCGCTCGACGGCACCGCGCCCGCCATCGTGAACGCGATCGAGAATGCGACCGGCGCAAACATTACGTGCATCCCGGTCACACCTGAAGTTTTGATGGAGGCTCTGGAGAGCGCGCTTGCCTGACACCCCGCAGGAAACTCGCATTAGGTGCACAGTGAACGGCCGGGCGGTGCAGTTTCACGCCCACCCGATGGCGCGGCTGCTCGACGTGCTGCGCGAAGAATTGAAACTGACTGGCACGAAAGACGGTTGCGGCGAAGGCGAATGCGGCGCGTGCTCGATCGAGTTCAACGGTGAGCTGGTAAACAGTTGCCTCATACCCGCGCTGCATGCCGAAGGCACAACGATCCGAACCATCGAGGGAGTGGCAGATGGAGAGCGGTTGCATGCGGTCCAAGAGGCGTTCATTGCCTGCGGCGGTGCGCAGTGCGGGATTTGCACCCCTGGCATGATCCTTGCTGCGGTGAATCTTGTCGAGCGAAACCCCAGGCCCAATGAGGCTGAAATCCGTGAAGGCCTTGCCGGCAACCTTTGCCGCTGCACCGGGTACATAAAGATTTTTGACGCGATCGTTCACGCCTGCCAGAAGACTGGATCGAATCAGTGAGAGCCTACCTTCCCGCGTATGAGATGCAGGCTCCTCGCGATCTTGGAGCGGCGCTTGATATTCTTGCGCGCCAGCCCGGCGCCTGGAAACCCTTTGCCGGCGGGACCGATCTGATGGTGCTCCTCGAGTCGGACAAGCTTCCGCAAAGACGCTTTGTAAGCGTTTGGGGATTGCCGGAGCTGCGCGGCATCGAAGAAACGCCCGACTCGCTGACGCTCGGTGCCCTTACGACGTACACAGAGATTCGCCAACACCCAGTGCTAGCTCGTGAGTTTCCTCTTCTCTGCCTCGCAGCCGCGGAAACCGGCGGAATCGCCACCCAAAACCGTGGCACGCTGGGAGGAAATATCGCCAACGCCTCTCCCGCCGCGGATTCGCCGCCGGCTCTGCTCGTTTATGATGCTGAACTCGAGCTGGTTTCCGCGCGCGGCGGGCGCTGGGTCCCTTACCATAGCTTTCACCAGGGCTATAAATCGATGGACCTGCGGCCCGATGAACTGATCGGCAGAATCCGGCTGCCAAGAACAATGCGCGGGTGGAAGCAATATTACCGGAAGGTGGGTACTCGCCACGCGCAGGCCATCTCGAAAGTCTGCTTTGCCGGTGCTGCGTTGTGGGACGAGCACCAGATTCGAGATACTCGCATCTCGCTTGGAAGCGTTGCTCCCACTGTTATCCGCGCCACTCGAACAGAAGCCGTGCTTCGAGGGCAAGGGTTGGACTACTCCGTGATTCGCGTTGCTTGCGAAGAGCTCGCCCGCGAAATTGCGCCGATTGATGACGTGCGCTCGACCGCGCAGTATCGTCGTCGCGTCGCGCAGAATCTCCTGGAAGAATTTCTGCGCGAGCTTATTGCCGATCATGACCACGCCTGACCTGATCGTCCGCGGTCTAAGAGTCTTATCGTCCGAGGCAAAGGAGCCTGGCCCCGCGGCAATCCACATCCACCACGGCATCATTATGGCGATTTCCAAATTTGCTGATGTTCCCCCGGGCAGCCCCGTCTTCGATGCCGGTGATTCCGTGGTCATGCCGGGACTGGTGGATACGCACGTCCACATCAATGAGCCAGGCCGCACCGACTGGGAAGGCTTTTCGACAGCAACCCGCGCGGCCGCCGCAGGCGGCGTCACCACCCTGATCGAGATGCCCCTCAACAGCATTCCCGCCACGACGACAGCCGGCGGCCTTCGCGAAAAATTGGCTGCTGCCGAAGGAAAATTGTGGGTGGATGTTGGATTCTGGGGCGGTGTGGTTCCGGGAAATACGTCGGAGCTCAGGCCGTTGTGGGAAGCAGGCGTCTTCGGATTCAAATGCTTTCTGGTACCGAGCGGCGTTGACGAATTCCCGCATGTGAGCGAATCGGACCTTCGCGTAGCCCTGCCGGAACTCGTAAAGCTTGGCGCGCCCCTCCTCGCTCATGCCGAACTTCCCCGCCCGATCGAACGAGCTGCTGCCGCTGCAGCCAAGAATCCGCCAACGCAATATGCGACATGGCTCGCTTCCCGGCCGCGTCAAGCGGAAGACGAAGCGATCATCCTCCTTTTGCGGCTTGCCCGCGAGCACAACGCACGCATCCACATCGTTCACCTATCGTCTGCCTCGGCACTGCCCCTTCTTCGTCAGGCCAAGGCGGAATTGGCTGCAATCTCCATCGAGACCTGCCCGCACTACCTTACGTTCTCAGCGGAAGAGATTCCCGACAGAGGGACAGAGTTCAAGTGTGCCCCTCCTATCCGCGAGCACGAAAATCGCGAAGAGCTGTGGGCTGCGCTCCAGGAGGGACTGATCGATTTTGTTGTCACCGACCATTCCCCGTGCCCGCCGCAAATGAAGCGGAAAGATTCCGGCAACTTCCTTGACGCCTGGGGCGGCATCACATCCCTTCAACTCAGTCTGCCTGCCGTGTGGACTTCGGCGCGGCAGCGTGGCTATTCTGTCTGGCACATTGCCGAATGGATGTGTCGAGGGCCGGCACGCCTGGCTCATCTCGAAAAGCACAAGGGGGACATTTCAGTTGGTTTTGACGCAAATCTGATCGTTTGGAATCCGGACGCAACCTTCCGCGTCGAGCCGCCCTTGCTGCATCACCAGCACAAGCTCACTCCTTACGGCGGACGGGAGCTAGCGGGCGTGGTGGAGGCGACGTTTCTCCGCGGGAGAAGGATTTACGAACTTGGTTTGGCCCGCCTCGGCGGGCCGGTCACGAGGGGGGAATTCCTGTCTGGCCCCTTCGGCTCCACGCTAAAGCGAGACACGCCTTGAAAGACTTCACACGACTCGTAGATCTGGCATCAGAACGGCTCGGCGGCCGCGTCCTCCTTGCCAGCGATGAATTCTTTGCACCAAAAGAGAATCTGCTGAAGGCCACACCGCCGCTTCTTATCGAAGGAAAATACACGAGCCATGGAAAGTGGATGGACGGCTGGGAGACACGCCGGCGGCGGACGCCCGGATACGACTGGTGTATCATTCGACTCGGCTTGCCGGGATTCGTGCGCGGAGTGGTAGTGGACACAGGCCATTTCAAGGGCAATTATCCCGAGCAGTGCTTCGTCGAGGCCTGTACCCTCGAAGGACCAAAACAAGAGCGCCGCTTGCTGAAAAACTGCGCCACGGACTGGGTCGAGTTGTTGCCGCAAAGCGCCCTCAAGGGCGATTCAGAAAATCTTTTTGCGGTCACAAACCTGCAACGATTCACGCATCTCCGACTCAAGATTTATCCTGACGGCGGAGTCGCTCGCTTTCGCGTCTTTGGCCAAGTCGTCCCCGACCACCGGAGGCTGTTCGTGCGGCGCCGAGAGATTGATCTGGCTGCGGTTGAATCCGGCGGTTGCGTCATCTCATCGAGTGACGAATTCTTCGGATCCCCCCTGAATCTGCTTCTTCCGGGCCGCGGAAAGAACATGGGTGATGGCTGGGAAACACGCCGGCGGCGCGGTCCAGGTCATGACTGGGTGATCATCAAACTGGGTAGCCCCGGCGTCATCCTCCGAATTGAGGTAGATACAACCCACTTTAAGGGCAATTTCCCAGAGTCGTGCTTCATAGAAGGCGTAGATTTCAAAAGCGGCGAGTTAGATGCAACACCGGACACTCAGTGGAAGGAAATTCTTCCCCGCACGAGACTGAGAGCAAATGCGCGCCACTATTTTCACAAGCAACTGCAAGACGCCGGTAAGGTTTCACATGTGCGCTTCCATATTTACCCCGATGGCGGCGTCAGCCGTCTTCGGATTTTCGGCGTACCGGCGGTTACCCCGGAATCGCGGCTGGTATGGCTCAACTCGCTTTCGGTGGCGCGGGCCCAGTCCGCTCTTCTTGATTGTTGCGGCTCGCGCGCCTGGGTGCAACAAATGGTCGCTGCGCGTCCCTTCGCCACAGTCGCGCAAATGGTCGAGGCTGCCGATCGCATCTGGGCCGGACTCAGCCCTAATGATTGGCTCCAAGCCTTTCGCCGCCACCCGCCGATCGGCGGCAACAAGTTGGCTCAGAAACAGTCCTCCAAAGCAAGGCGGTGGTCAGCGAAGGAGCAATCAAACGTCCAGAAGACTTCGCCCGAAATGTGGCCGGTACTGGGTGCGGCAAATGCCGCTTACCGGGCACGCTTCGGATACATCTTCATCGTCTGTGCTACGGGCAAAACGACGGAGGAAATGCTCGCGCTTCTGAAACAGCGGCTGGCGAACGACCCGGGTAGCGAATTGCGCATTGCTGCGGAAGAACAACGGAAGATCACCCGCTTGCGGATTGAGAGGCTTCTCGAATCATGAGCGGGATCAGCACACACGTGCTCGATACCTCGATTGGCCGGCCGGCTGGAGGGCTTTCCGTTGTGCTCGAAATCGAGTCCAGCGCGGGAGCATGGAAAGAAGTCGGCCGCCGCATGTCCGACGTGGACGGACGAATTGCAGATTTGTTGGCGCCAGGTTCGTTAGCAGAAGGCACCTACCGGCTGACTTTTGATACCGAAGCCTATTTCCGGTCGCGGAATGTGCAGGGATTCTACCCAAACATAACGGTCGTGTTTCAAGTGCGCGACGCCGCCCAACATCACCATATTCCTCTTCTGCTGACCCCGTACGGCTATTCGACCTATCGCGGGAGCTGACTCGATGAACGTAATTCTGGGCCATAATAATTACGGAAAGTCGCGCGTGCGGCTTTTGCGCGTCACCCGGCGGGAACAGCAGCACGAGGTTAAGGACCTCACTTTTTCGATCCAGTTCGAGGGCGACTTCGAGGCGGCTCATATCGCCGGCGATAATCGCAAGATCCTCCCCACCGACACGATCAAAAACACCCTCTACGTCCTGGCCAAGCAATTCCCGGTCGAACCGATCGAGGATTTCTCGATGCACTTAATCGAGCATTTCCTCACCGACAATGCGCAGATCTCCAAAGTACGCGTTCTCGCGGCGGAGAAATACTGGAATCGGATCCCGATAGGCGGCCGGTCGCATCGTTTCGCCTTCGCCAGCGCCGGCGATGAAAACAAGATCCTCCCCACCGACACGATCAAAAACACCCTCTACGTCCTGGCCAAGCAATTCCCGGTCGAACCGATCGAGGATTTCTCGATGCACTTAATCGAGCATTTCCTCACCGACAATGCGCAGATCTCCAAAGTACGCGTTCTCGCGGCGGAGAAATACTGGAATCGGATCCCGATAGGCGGCCGGTCGCATCGTTTCGCCTTCGCCAGCGCCGGCGATGAAAAACGCACCTCGGAGGTGGAAGGCACCCGTGAAGAATTTAGAATCCGTGCTGGAATCGAAAACCTGATCGTTCTGAAGACGGCGCAATCCGCGTTCGAGGGATTTCTGCGCGACCCCTACACGACGCTGGGAGACACCCACGACCGGATTCTTTCCACCAACCTGCGCGCCCACTGGCTCTATGAAGGCGACGAAATCCCATTTAGCCAGACGTGGCATGGCGTCCGGCAAGTTCTGCTGGAAACTTTCGCAGACCACGACAGCCGCTCGCTCCAGCACACGCTCTACGCCATGGGTGAGGCGATTCTAAAGAATTTCGATCCAATCCGCGAAATTCGGCTTTCACTGCCGAATCAACACTACAACCTGGTGGACCTTTCTCCGTTTGGTCTCACAAATGAGAACGCGATCTTTCTCCCGATTGATGAACCCCACGGCCTGATCGAAGCAACACTCAAAAAGAGCCGACCCAAATAACGTTGCCACCTCCACCGCGGGACGTGTCGATCGTTCCGGGCCGCGTACAGACGCTCTACCCCTATGTAGTCGAGGAACCCGAGCAAGCTTCCGTAATTGCTAGTGACGAGATCTGTTTGAACGATGTCCAAGAAACATGGCGTTTGTTAGACGGCGCGCGAGTCTCTCAAACGTGTTGGACATGAAATCGGAAGAGGCGACGCATTTTATATTATCGCCCTTTCACGCTCCCGTTCATTTTGCGAACACGTTGTCAATCTTCCGCATGATTCTGTGGGCCCATTGCACCGCAG
>QIAR01000009.1:16196-17949 GCA_003225595.1 Acidobacteriota bacterium
CGTCCAGCAGCGGAATGGTATAGGAAACTGCGCCTTCTGCGCCCGTAGCCGATTTTCAATCTGTTGTATCTGAACCAGAGTTGCGTTACACTTGCGCCCACTCGTTAAAGGTTTCCTGCACGTAGTTAGGAGGTTACAGCATGGGAACCTCTTCCCGTCCGTTGACTAGCCCCGAACCCGAGGCTCCCCTTGCCCACCTATCGGATGAAGCCCTCATCCGGCGCTATTGCGCAGCGTGCGCAGCCGCAACGACCGACGAAGATGCGGCTCAAGAGCTTTGGCACCACCGACACGAGCCGATTGTTCTGCAAAAAATCAAATACATTGCCGCTAGACCCGGAAACATACGACCGGATTTTGTTGATTTCAAACCTTTCGTCGATGCAAGTCTCAGCTGGGCATGGCAAAAATACTTCGGCGGTATCCGTGGTCTGGACAACCCGGGTCCCAGGCCGGCGCTCCTCGCCTGGCTGGAACAGGTTGCTTACACGTCCTGTATGACAGAACAGCGGAAGATACTGACACGTGGCCCACGCCCGGTCCCGCTCGAGGACGTTGTCGGCGGGGATGTACCCACAGAGGAATACGAAACGGAAAAGGAACGCGGTCCGAGATATACGCCGAGGCCGGACCTCGCTGAGCGACAACCTTCACCGCCGGTACACATTGCGGGCAAGGAGCGCAAGTTCATCGTGCGCGAACTTCTCATCCGGCACGCCCAATCCTCGGAACGAGCCAGAGAAAGCGCCCACTTCGTCCGCCTACGCCACTGGAACGACTGGAAGTGCCCCCGAATCGCCCGGCACTACTGTGGAGAGCCGGCAGACGTGATGCAGAAAAAGGCAGACGACCATCGGGTGTGGAGCCGTCTCAATACTGATCACGAGAAACTACGTAAGCTCCTCAAAAAAGAATTCGACGTCTCGTCCTTGCGACAGATTTGAAGGAGTTGCCATGCCTCTTTTCCATCCCGAAGTTGATATCCTCCGGTACCGGGAAGGCGACCTCGATGAAGAGGAGAAGCGCTCGGTCGACAAGCACATACAAGGATGTGCCGACTGCCGGGAATATCTCGCCTTTGTCGACGATTTTCAAGCGGGTCTGCAGGAGCTCACCCCGGAAGAGTTGGCGGGCACGCAGACATGTCCCGAACCGGAGCTCATCTACAACTACGAGCAAGGGACACTGGACGAGAAGAGCGCGCGGCAACTGCGGGCTCACATGCTCTTTTGCGATGCATGCACCGATGAGCTCTATGCGCTGCGGCGCCTCCGCCACCCGCGGAGTTTTACGCAAGCGGTGATTCGCATTGCCAAAAAGGCTGCCAAAAAGGTTCTCCAGGTCCTCGATATATCGGGTACCGGAGAACTGCTGGAATTAGCGCCCGGGGTATCCAGGAGCGATGAGGAGGGTTCTAGGGAAGACGTTCAGATTGAGGACACGGTGGCTGACCCTGAGACAAAGCAGAGCTCCGCCATCCGAATACAAATTGACGCAGATCCCAAGGGGACCGGAGCGCGCATGCGCTTACAAGCTGATCCACCGCAGCCGGATTGGAAGGTTTCTCTCGCCCTAGTCGACGGCGAGGAACTCATGGCTGTGCCGATCGCGGAACGCGAGACACCTCTCGGATCCGATGTCGCCCCTGGCTCTTACGTCGTGAACATCCGGAAAGGCGAGAATTCTCTGGCGAGTTTTGCCCTTGAAGTCCAGGCTGCCGCATAGATATCTAAATCGCACGAAAGCGGAATTG
>QIAR01000529.1:0-324 GCA_003225595.1 Acidobacteriota bacterium
CTAAGCGGCCTTCCCCAACACGATCTTGTGAGTGGTGCCAGGCGCGACAGAAGTATTCGTGAGGCATATTGCCTCCCGAAAAAGGGTAGTGTCAATAGTTTTGTGTACTTTCAACAAAGGACTTTTTCCAGTTAGCGTTTAAATTTTTAGCGATGCCGGTAAATAACCGTTCCGTGGCGTGCGGCGGCAGGGCAATGGACATGGGCCGCGTCCGTTGCCGCACTTCCCGGAATGTCTGCTCAATAATATTGGTGGTGCGGATCTTCTTCCAAATAGCTGGTTCAAAATCCATATAGGTCAGGCAGTCGTATAAATCCTTCTCCA
>QIAR01000529.1:360-4113 GCA_003225595.1 Acidobacteriota bacterium
CGCCAGTACCTGCCATTCCGTTTTCCAGGCGTTGAATTTCCGTATCGCCTCTGTGCGGCTTTGCGCCGCAAAGATCGCGCTTGCCCCCGCCATACAGGCGCCCTTAATGTTCATTTTCAGCTTGGAAGACATGTTGCGCAGCTTGTGGGCGATACAGCGCTGGTGTTTTTTAAAGGGATAGATAGTTTTTAAGGCGGCGATACAGCCCGGACCGCCATCCGTAGTGACCAGTTCCAGGTTCTTGCCGGTCAGGCCTCTCGTTTTCATATCAATAAGGAATGAGGTCCAATCTTTTTCGCTCTCCGAATCGGCCAGGCGTGCGCCGATGATTTCTTTGGTACCGTCGTGTTTGAGGGCAACGGCACGGAGCAGCACGCCTTTTTTCACCCCAATTTCGCGTATAGGAGCGGAAATTCCGTCCAAAAACAGGAAGCGGTATTCATCGTTCAATGCTTTTTCCTGGAACTTAAGGCAATCTTTGGCGGAGATTTCGCCGGCAACGCGGCTGACGGTGGCATGGGATACGTTTGTCCCGAGGAGTTCTTTGGCGATGCGTTCCAATTTCCGGGTGGAGACGCCGTTCAGAAACAAAGTGCCGATCGCTTCGTCCACGCTCTTGGCTCTACGGGCGTACTGATCAAAAAGCTTGGTTGCATAGGTGTTATGGCGCGTGCGCGGTACTTGCAGATCCCCAACTTCGCCGAAACGCGTGGCCAGAGTGCGCTCGTAGGCGCCGTTGCGGTAGTCTTTGCGTTCGTCCGAGCGTTCATAGCGGCTCGCCTGCAGATGTGCTGCGAGCTCTGTTTTAAGGAGTTCTTCAATGAGCGCTTTAAAATATATGCGCAAACTCGCTTCGGCTTCCGTCCAGAGGAGCTTTTGAAGCTCCGCGGAATCATCTTTTTTAATTTTTATCCCTGGGGAGAACTTGGCCTTTACCCAGGCTACGGCCTTGGTAGGCTGGAACATAGAGGGTGAATGAGGGTTAATGCTTAGGAGGATTGCTTCTTCCTTAATATTAACCGAAATTCGCCCTTTTGAATTTACACAACTTTCAGGATACTACCCGAAAAAGCCAGATGGACGGAATTGTAGGCCTCCGCAGTGCCTCATTCAAACTGTACGGGGCTCAAATCGTCGTCAGAGGCATACTCTGATCGGGGCAGAGATGGCGAAGCGGTACGGAAGTAGTGGGAGCTGATCCGTGTTGTTGGTTGGCCGCGGCGCGAATGGGACAACTGATCGACGATATGCTGCAACTCGCACGCACTGCGCGCTGTGAAATGATTCCCCAAAGGGTTGACTTGAGCCACTTGGCACAAGAAATTGCCTGCCAACTTCAGAAGTCAGAGCCGAAGCGTCAAGCGAGGTTCGTCATCGCGCCCGGGTTGACAGTGGAAGGGGATCGCGGCTTATTACGAATTGTGCTGGAGAACCTGCTCGCTAATGCGTGGAAGTTTACCTCCAGGCAGCCGGATGCCCACGTCGAACTCGGAAGCCACCGCCGCGATACTCAAGAGGTCTACTTTGTGCGGGATAACGGCGTCGGATTCGACATGAGATATGTCGATAAGCTTTTCGGTGCCTTCCAACGTCTTCATGATGTAAGCGAGTTCCCAGGCACCGGAGTCGGATTGGCAACCGTGCAGCGCATTATTCACCGGCATGGAGGCCGGGTCTGGGCTGAGGGCGCGGTAGGACAAGGAGCAACCTTCTACTTTATCTTGGAACCGACTGGTAACGGGCGTGGGTCACTGGGGAGGCCCGCATGAAAAACACCCTGACACTACGGGCGCTGGAGAAGAGCAACATCAAGAATGACGTGGTCGTAGTCCACGACGGAGCCGAAGCGCTGGACTATCTCTTCGGAACGGGACCTTATGCTGGGCGCGATTTGACCGTAGTGCCGCAGGTCACTCTGCTCGACTTGAAGTTGCCAAAGGTCGATGGTTTGGAGGTCCTAAGACAACTGCGAGCAAACGAGCTTACGCGTCTTCTCCCGGTCGTCATTTTGACATCGTCGAACGAGGAGCAGGACCGGATCCATGGTTACGGCCTGGGCGCCAACAGCTACGTGCGCAAGCCCATCGATTTCGGCCAGTTCATGGATACTGTCCGACAGCTCGGTCTCTACTGGTTGATACTGAATGAGCCCGCGCCGACGACAAGGAGGGCCAATTGACCGTACCTCTGCGCGTATTGATTGTCGAAGATTCGGAAGATGACATGGCGTTGCTGGTTGGGGAGCTGCGCCGTGGCGGCTACGAGCTCACATTTGAACGGGTCGACACAGGGGCTGGCATGACCGCAGCTCTCGATAAGAACCAATGGGATCTGGTTATCCGCGACTATTCCATGCCCCACTTCTCAGGGATGGACGCGCTGAAGCTCTTGCGCGCAAAAGGTTCGGAAGTCCCCTCCATCTTTGTTTCCGGCACTATCGGGGAAGAGACCGCAGTGGCCGCGCTGCGGCTGGGTGCCCAAGACTATGTGATGAAAAACAATCTGAAGCGCTTTCTGCCGGCGATTCAGAGGGAACTTCAGGAAGCGGCGCAGCGGCGAGAACGCAAGCGCCTAGAACATCAAGTCCAGGAGCTACAGAAGTTTGAGGCCATCGGGAGGCTTGCAGGCGGAATTGCTCACGATTTCAACAACGCTCTCGGCGTCATTCTCGGGTGGGCGCAATTGGGATACGACAATGTGCCCGACAATAGGCCAGTCCGCGAGAACTTCCGGATGATCCGCGATCAAGCGCAACGCTCAGCCGGACTAACCCGGACGAAATCCACAACTTGGTCCCGCACGTCATGCGGTACCCAGTTGCCGGTTAGAGTTCCCCAAGTGTTTTTTTTAGCGCGACGTGCTCCGCCATCAACTCGGCCAGGACTTCGTCCTTGGTCTGGACCTTCTTCTCCAAGAACTCAATCCGTTTCTGTTTCTCCTCCACCTGGCGATGGGGACGCTCCTGAGCCTGAAAAGCAGCCCCTCCGTTCTCGAAGAACTCCTTTTGCCAGCGGTAGAACACCGTCGGCCGCAGGCCCAGTTCCTCACACAGGTCCGAGACGGGCACCTTGTCCAAAAGGTGTCGCCTCAAGATGGCTACTTTCTCTTCTGCGGTGTAATGCTTCCGTTCCTTCCTCATACGTTCGCTCCGCTATCTTAACGGAGGAACGCTTTCTCCATTTCCAGCTGAGGCAAGACAACCGGCCCCTCAAGGCCGGAGCGGAACGTAATGAACGACGAGACCAAACGTTTCGGGGACAGCACTCCATCCGAAGGAGTTCCAATATGAAAAAACTGATGTTGATTTCTTTTGCGCTCGCGTTCGTGATGTCCCTGCTCGCGCTTGCTCAGGAAGCTACGAAGCCGGGCGAAATGAAGCAGGAACCCATGAAAGCCGAGAAGGCGTCGGCCAAAGCGCCCGCCGACGTCCCAGGGTAGCAGTAACAGGGCGTGCGGTAAGGCGCTTTGGGCGACCGGAGAGGGCCGTGGGAAAGACGCGGGCGAGCCGGCTTGGAAAGAAGTGCCTCCATTGTGTCATCGACTTTCCGACTTTGTGCCACTGGGCTGGGTGGCTTGGAGTTGCTGCAGAACCGAGCTAAACGGAAACCGGTCACCTGGACATCTCGTTCTGGAAATGTCACTATGCCGTATGATGTGGTGCAAAGGGATGTTGTAGCGGTCCTTAAGTCGGCGACAAAGTTTAACCAGAGAAGCAATTTGCTTTTCGCTTGGTTTGGTCGGTCCTTTTTTCCC
>QIAR01000530.1 GCA_003225595.1 Acidobacteriota bacterium
CACACACACGTTCAATAACGTCGGCTGGATTACGGATACGCACGGTATCTCCGCCATAGTGAGCCAAGCCCTCGAATACAAGTCGCAGTTGGTGGTTGGCTGTGGCGACTATGAGGGGAAAGTGAAGGCAGCCTATTACCTTGCTCAAAAGGGTGTGAATGTTGTCTTCCCTGGCGACCGATTCGAGTACCAGTTGATTGGCTACAAAGGTGAGGGCGTCTTGATGGGGACGGCACCCGTCAAGCGGGTAGATGGAGTGCCCGTGATTGGGCACCAGCCCGTCAGTTTCTCATTGTCCGAATTGATCGTGGCCGAAGACACCACCGAACGATATCCCACTCAGTATTACGACGCCGCTGCCCGTTACTTCCGGCAACTTAGCAAGTTTGTGCGCCTGAATGTTAAGTACGTCTTGGTTGATGATGAGAATCAGTTGGATAAGGTTCTGGAACAAGCTTGCTCAGTAGTTGCCGTGCGGATTAGAACCGATAAAGAGGACGCCACACTTCGCCAATGGTTGCTGAGCTCGCCAAAGAACCGCGCCATCCTCTTTCATTCAGGGTTGTATCCCTGGGCGCAGGGATTGTTCGCGGATTTTCCTAGTCAGGTCACGTTTGGCGATCTGCGCCCGAGGTTCCAATGAAACTCTGCGCGCTAATTCCGGCAAAGGATGAACGGTTGGGCATTGGCAGGACCCTCAGTAGTATCCTCGCGGCGGGGTTAGACCCGGCTGACGTCTACGTAGTTGACGACGGCTCTAACGATGGCTCAGGGGATATTTCCCATTCGTTTGGTGTGAACGTCTTGTGTAACGAGAAGAATATCGGTAAGGCCAGTTCCATTGCGCGAGGGACGGAACACTTCGGGTTGTTGGAACATTATGACATCATCGCGTTGATGGATGCGGATACGGAAGTCTGCAAGGAATACTACACCGCGGTGAAGGAGAGTTTCAACGATCCCTCCGTGGTTGCCGTCTGCGGAAGGCCGCAAAGCGTGCCCTACAATTGGCTGACCGCCTATCGCTGCTACAGCTACTACATGACCCACTCTGTCTATCGTAGCGGGCAGACCGCGCTTGGAGTGATCACTGTCGCACCGGGCTGCTCCACTAGTTTTCGGACCGATACCTTCAAGCAACTGGATTGGTGCAAAGACACTATCGTCGAGGATATGGATTGCACTATTCAAATGCACAAACGCAATATGGGGAAGATCATCTATCAAGAAAAGGCGATGGTCTACACGCAAGACCCAAAGTCTCTGCGGGACTACATCAAGCAAACGAACCGCTGGTATACCGGGGCGTGGCAGGTAGGGAAGAAACACCACATGTTCACCGGCGTGAGCAAGGTTGACCTGGAGTACAAACTCTTGCTGGGCGAAGCCCTTATCCTTTCAATCGTGCTCTGCTTGCTTCCGTTGTGGGCGTACTTGGTGCCTCGTAAGTTGTTCATGTTCGTTACTGTAAATTCGCTGGTTCTCATGTTTATCTCCTTGTTGGCTGGGTGGGACAGCAAGAGAAAAGACGTCATTCTTTTCTCGCCGTTGTTTGTGCTGTTGCAGACGCTTGACTTGGTTATTCTTTTGCGCAGTTTTTGGAAAATCGTGGTGTGTGGTAGGCAGGAACATGCTTGGAACATGGTAGCTCGCTATTAGCCATTCCTGACCCGTTGCTCGTAGATCGGAAGTGGGGGAGCAGTGTTGAAGAGGTTATACAAACTCGTAAGCTTGTTGTTCCTATCCCTCACCATAGTTTGTGGGTTCGCGCTCACAGGGAACAGCCAAGAAGTACCGCATGCGGTCAAGGGCAGCGTGCTAGACGGTGTCGCTTTACCAGGAGAAATGTGGTCGGTCACTGGGTTCTTGAGTCCGGTAGAGAAGGGCAACATTCAATCAGAGAACTACTTTGAGCAACGCGCTGTGATATTTGCTACTTGGCATAACTTGCTAACGCTGACGCCCTATGCCGGGCTAGGCCTGGGCTTTGATACAACGGGCTACAGTTGGAACAATAAGATTCAGACTAGCGTCGGTTTCAAGGTAAATAAGCGTGTCCGCTTTGGCGTTCTCAGCGCGGGAACGGCATACGCTCAGGAGAACCGTTTCCGGAACGCAGACGGGTTCAAGGCAGCTAGCGGACGGATCGATTTCATTTCAAATTGGTTTGGCTGGAATGATGCATCTGAAAAGGAGAATCGCTTTCCCGGTTCGACGTGGGCCATCATCGGACACTACTCCCCGGTTGAGCAAGGCGACTTGATTGAGCGCGGTTACATTACGCAAGGCTTCGTTCTTAAGAGGTTTGGCACCAAGGCACTTATACCCTACGGTGATCTGACCATTGCCCATGATAGCAAGGGCTTTGACTGGGAGAACCTGGCCAGACTTGGTGGTGGTGTGAAGCTGAGCCTCCCCTACACGGAGATTGGTGCAGGTTACGTGCATGAGACTCGCTTTAACTCAGGCATCCGGGTTGATGGCATAAAGATTTTCATCAATGGTTCTCATAGCTGGAATTGGTTCGGGAGGCGGTACTAACATGGATGTCCCCAGTTACGGTTTCAGCATCACGTTCGCGGTTCACTTGGTCGCGAGCCTGATTTCAAAGCGGCCTTATATCGCGGTAGCCATTGCGGCGGTGCTCCTTGGAATGCTGCTGCTGAAACCCATTCCTCCTCCTCCCTCCCCTCCGACGCCGTCGGTTCCGGCAACTTGGAGTAGCAAGTAGCCGTTTCGGCCAAATACTTTGTGCATTGAGGAAAGTATGGAGCAACTGTTGTTCGCATCGCTACCGTCGCCACAGTCGCGTTGGAAATCCTTCCTGATGGGCTGGGGTATGCAAGCCACTTTCGTCGTGACCCTGCTTGCGTTCAACGCGCTATTCCCGCACGCGATTCCGCGAGCGAAAAAATACGTGGTGACCAACCTGGTGGCTTACGAGCCGCCCGTAGTCATGGAAGCGCAGCCAGTTAATCCACGCTTGACCGTCAAGATCAAGCCGATGAAGTTGCCCGTCATCGAGACGCCCACAGTCGCCAAGATAGTGTTACCGGCGCCCATGTCGAAGCGCGTGGAACCGGAGCCTGATGTTAAGCCTCCCGAGATCAAGCTTGATTCCAGCAAGCTGCCATTGCTCCCAAATGCGCCAACAGCCAAGGTAACAGCGACCAATACATTCGCCCCGCCCACGAAAGAAGTGCCCACGACTACGAAGCCAGCGGCGCAGGTCCAGACTGGCGGCTTCGGCGACCCCAATGGCGTCCCCGCACACGAAGGCAAGGGTGCTTTCAACATCGCCGCAAAGGGCTCATTTGGGTTGCCAACAGGCGTGGGCTTCGGCAACGGACTCGGCGGAGCCAAAGGCAAGCCCGGCGCGGGAATTGTTGGCACCGGCATTGTTCAGTCGTCAGGATTCGACAATCACGTTGCTGGCTCAGTGCGAAAGGTCGAAGTAGCAGCCAGTAACACGCCTACCAATCCCGTGGAGATCGTCTCCAAGCCCAAGCCGCTCTATACCGACGAAGGGCGCAAGTTGAAAATCGAGGGCGAGGTGCGGCTAGAAGTGCAATTCACGACCACCGGGGAAGTGCACGTGGTCAAGGTGCTGAAAGGTTT
>QIAR01000531.1 GCA_003225595.1 Acidobacteriota bacterium
ACAGCACCAGGGCGCGGTCGGGCGGGTTGAGGTAAAGGCCAACGATGTCGCGAACCTTGTCGATGAACAGAGGATCACGGCTCAGCTTGAAGGCCTGGCTGCGATGCGGCTGCAGGGAAAAAGCGCGCCAGATGCGGCTGATGCTGCTCTGGCTGAGTCCGGTGGCCTGAGCCAGCGAGCGCGTGGACCAAGTGCGTGGCGTAGTCGGGCTGGGTTTCCAGGGTGCGCGCCAGCACGCGTTCGACCGCGGCGTCGCTCAAGCGGCGCGGCGTACCAGGACGACGTTCATCGAGCAGCCCGTCGAGGCGGAGAAGGACAAAACGCTGTCGCCACTTGCCCACGGTGGCGAGCGCGACTTGCACTCTGCGCGCCACCTGGGTGTTGCTGTGGCCGGCAGCGCTGAGCAGCACGATGCGGGCGCGCAACGCCAGTGCCTGCGCCGTCTTGGGACGGCGAGTCCAGTCCAACAACTGTTGTCTTTCGGAAGGGACAGAGACAGCGGCGAGAGCGGACGACCGAGAGCCATGCAGTTCCTCCTGCTTATATCAGATGCAGGAAGAGCTGTAGCTGTTACTTATTGCACTAATATTAGACTCAGTACACTAGCGGCAATCATAAAAAATAGTGCTAGCGCTACTGCTTTCAACTTTTTCATGTTTGCCTCTCATCGAACACCGATTCACGACGCTCAATGCGAGGCAAAGCCTCGCACTGGTCAACAACCACCCAGTTGGATGGGTCCGTTTGGATTTGTTAGTCCCCAAAATATTACGCGTCAATTGAGGAGTTCCACTTGTCCACCCGTCATCGTAAAAGTTGCACCCCCACTTGACTCGATTGTTCTGATGCCATGCTGCTCTGCGGGTCGATCTGCCCGAATATATCGTCCGACCAACCCAGCCTCACGACTGGCTACACGAGGGCTGCAACCACTGAGAATCCACCTACCCCGCTACCTGCGTTTGCCAACTCAGAGAGTTGCGGAGTGGGCACCCAATGCCACGTGAACGTGACATCCGCTTCGTTCCCACTTTGGGAAATACCGGTTATTTGAGTCACCACGGGGATAGCAGCAGGAATTTCCGCCGCGAAGCGATCATCTGCCAATTCCTCGACTTGGCGGTTAGACCCATTGTTCCGGTAGGGCCTACTCCGAAAACGTACCCACCGTTCAAAACAGGCGGTGTCAAATAGCTCGTCGATATCAGAATCTGCTGAAATTGTCTTGTTTGGGGCGTATGAGAAATAAAGGCTTTCCGACAATTCGGGATCGCGTCAGGGCTACAACTGGATGACATGGCGATCCGGCGACATGCAGTTTTGCCTTATCTCCGATGCCGCGGCTACTGATCTTCGCGACCTCAAAGATCTGATGCATCGCTAATCTACAGTTCTGCCGGCAACCACTCTGGGGTGCTGTGCGGAATGCGCTGCCGGGATTCTCGGGTGTCCCGACTCCCCCCACGTCCTAGTTCTAGACGCACGTGGCGGAGCCCTTTACAATCATTCGGAGAAGTGGATTCCGAGCACATTGAGGACATCTCAAAAACTCTATCGTTTGGATGGCCGTCCCCCGGGCTTGCTGGCGCCGGTGGCGATATCGAGAAGCAGTACACTCAAACGCCGCCGCGATGGGCACATGCTTCGACCGTACCCTGCCAATCAGCCGTAAAATCGTGATTTGGCCGCATGCGACGAACATTAGGGCGGAGCATCCGCTAACGGGAGCCAGACTTGAAAACGCGTGTCACCAGGTTGGGAACTGACCTGAATATTGCCCCTGTGCTTCTTCACAATTCGCTGGACAGTATCTAATCCTAATCCCGTTCCTTCCCCAACTCCCTTGGTCGTAAAGAAAGGTTCAAAGATGTGCGGTTTCACCTCGGGTGAAATCCCGGGCCCGTTGTCGCCAATCTCCACGACAACGCAAGTATCCTCGCGATATGTTCGTACCCGAAGCTCGCCTTTTCCGTGCATCGCGTCGATGGCATTGTCGATGATATTTGTCCAGACCTGATTGAGCTCGCTCCCGAACGAATTCACGAGCAGAGGAACCCGCTGGTAGTCGCGCTGCACAGCCACTCCCTGTTTCAACTTATGGTTCAGAATCGTCAGCGTGGTTTCCAGACTCTTTACGATATCGACGTTCTGAACCGCAGCCTGGTCCATGTAGGTGTATTCCTTGATCGCACCGACCAAGTCCGAAATACGCCCCGTGCTGCTCTCGATTTCATGCAAGAGACTCGCCACCTCCACCGAAGCAGAGATCCTGACCAGCGCGGCTCGTGCGGTGTCCCCATCGAGGTTCGCGAACAACGATTCCAGCACCTCGGGCCTGACGTTCCTGCGCGCAAGGCCAGCCGCCAGTTGCCACAAATCGTTCTGTCCGTGGCTGCGTAACAAAGAATCAATCTGGTCTTCCAGATCGCTGACGGTGAGCGCATCGGGTGGAACTACATCCTGCTGCGTAAACGAAGCTTCCAGCTTTTCAATTTCTGATTTCTGGGCAGAAGTGAGATCGCGCCTTCCCAGCTCGAGACTCGCGTCCCTGATTTTCTTCAGAATGTCGCGCAATTGGCTGGCGGCGCGTTTTGCAGCCGAAGCGGGATTGTTGAGTTCATGCGCCAGTCCCGCCGATAGCTTTCCGAGAGAGGCCAGCCGGTCGCGCTGTTGTTCGAAGCGAGTCGCTTCACGAATCCGGTCGGACATCATTCCCACCAGGCGCGTTGTCAGCTCTGGCATCTTCTGCACGAGTTCAGAAAACAGCGAAGCTGGGAATTTCAAAACTCGGCCGTCAGTAACGGCTCGACCGCTCACGGTGAACTGCTTCATCCTGGAAAAGGGCAGCACCCCGGTCACATCGCCCGGCTTGCCTGACAGCACGACCGTTTCGCCACCAAATTCGCCTCGCCACTGAAACTGCCCCTCGAGAATTACGAACATCGAATCCGCCGGGTCACCTTGCCGGACGTAGGTATCGCCCGCCTTGAGATGCATCTCTTGCGACTGGCTAAGGAACCAGGCGATCTGATCATCAGGCAGGTCAGTGAATGCCGGGACGCGGAGTAGTTCTGACTTTTCGATCATTACACTTTGCTCAAATACTGATGGATGAACTGCACCGCCACCGATCCCTCGCCGACTCCGGAAGCCACTCGTTTTATAGAACCGTGGCGGACATCGCCCACGGCAAAGATGCCGGGAACATTGGTCTCGAGTAGAAACGGATCTCGGTCGAGAGCCCATCCCTTCGGGCGTTGCCCGTCGTGCATAAGATCAGGACCAGTCAACAGGAAACCGCGCTCGTCCCGTTCGACCACATTCGCCAGCCAATCCGTCCTCGGCAGTGCCCCAATAAAGATGAACATTGCATTCGCCGGGACACGCTCAATCTTATTGGTATCGGAACAAAGAACTGAAATCTCTTCCAGGTACGTTTCGCCATGCGCCTCAGCCACGCTGGCATGTGTCCACAGCTGAATGTTGGGTGTCTGTTGAACCTGGTCAATCAAATATTGCGACATGGTGCTGGAAAGTGACTCGCCGCGCACAAGTATAATGACGCGCTCTGCATATCTCGCGAAGTTCATCGCCGCCTGACCCGCCGAGTTTGCGCCGCCCACCACATAGACGATCTCACCCTTGCAGGACAGTGCCTCTGTAGCACCGCCCCCATAATAGATCCCCGCGCCTTGCAGCCTGTCTATCCCCGGAGCTTCCAGACGCCTCCACTGCACGCCGGTGGCGATCATCAATGCGTGGCATGAGATCTCGTTCCCATCCGCCAGCTTGATGATTCGGTAAGACGCTTCCATTCGGACGCCCACGGCTCCCTGCGGCGCCAGGATTTCCACTCCAAAACGCTGGGCTTGCACCACTGCGCGCCGGGCCAGGTCACCGCCACTGAGTCCGGTCGGAAATCCAAGATAGTTCTCGATGCGGGAGCTCATTCCGGCCTGGCCCCCAGGTGCTTCCCGCTCAATCATCACGGTATGCAGACCTTCCGAGGCGCCATAAACGGCAGCGGCCAAACCAGCCGGCCCTCCGCCCACAATCGCCAAATCATAGAAGCTGGTTTGCGCTCGCGTCCGAAGCCCGACCTTTTGCGCGACATCTGCGGGTACAGTCTCGAGAAGCTTTGTTCCATCGGGGAAGAGCACCACGGGAAGATTGGCCGCCTCTGGACCCAGGGCCTCCAGAAGGCGCTTGGTTTCCGGGTCGTTGGCGGAAAGTTCAACGTCGATCCACTGATACGGGACATGATTGCGCGCCAAGAAGTCCCGCAATTCATACGATCGAGGCGACCAGCGAGTGCCCAGCACCCGGATCCCTTGAAATGTTGGACGGAAGGAAGCTTGCCAGTCATCGAGCAAATCATCTAATTGCGGATACAGATGCTCCGCAGGCGGATCCCATGGTTTCAAGAAAAAGTAGTTGATGCTGGCATGATTGATGGCGCTGATCGCGGCGTTCGTGTCCGCGTACGCGGTGAGCAATGCCTGCTTCGCGCCGGGAAAGATTCCCATTGCCTGCTGCAAGAATTCCACCCCGTCCATGCGCGGCATGCGCTGGTCAGCAAGCAGCAAAGCCACGCTGTCATTACGCACCTTCAACTGCTTCAGGAGATCGAGCGCGCCCTCGGGCGAATCGCTTCCTATAACCCGGTATTCGGCACCGTACTGAGAACGAAGATCGCGCTCTATCGCCCGCAAAACGTCGGAATCGTCATCCACACTCAGCAATATTGGTTTGGCCATTCTTGATCCGATTTCGGACTTTCGGGCAAGAGATCATTCCAGACTTCTGCGTTGCCCGGACGACTTGATTAGATACCGAAACTTGGATTTGATCGCGCAATTCTGGTTGTCGTGCAACTCACAGATTCCCGGGTCAACCTCGCAAGCGAGACAAGGAAGGATCCAGTGTGCCTTTCGGAACCATGAGCCACGCCACCGCAGAACTCGCTATAGACAGGCCCGTGCAAATCAACATCACCATTCGGAATCCAAATACAAACGCTTCCGCAATCGATTCCTTGATGGTGGCTCTCGTTATGGGACTGAGGCTAGCAGGAATCGGCAAGCCGGCAAGCTTGATTTCGTCCGAGTGAACCGCCTCGAGAACGCCGGGCGGCAGCAGGAGGTGAACCAAGCTGTGATTTAGGCGAGAACTAAAGGCGTTCACCATCACAATCCCTAGGACTGCAATCGCAAGTACCCCGGCCACGCGGGCAATTGCATTGTTGATTCCAGAGGCTGCCCCGACACGATCCTGGCCCACTGAATTCATGACGACCGTAGTGAGGGGAGCCACGGTAATCGCCATGCCAAAACCAAGACCAGCCACCGCAGGGAAAAACGCCTTCCAGTAGCTGCCGCCCACCGAGGGTACAGCGAACAGAACAAAACCTAACGCGGCAACGAGCGGGCCGATGATCAACGGAAGTCTTGCGCCGTAACGCGTCACGAGACCTCCGGACCAGCGAGAAAGAAAGAAGATCTGGAGAATCAGTGGCAGCACAGCGGCACCCGTAGCCGTTGCGGAATATCCTTGGACTTGAATCAGATTCAACGGAAACAAGAAGAAGAAAATTCCAATAGCGGCATAGAGGAACAGCGTCAGAAGGTTAGTACCACCAAACGTGGAAGATACAAATAGCGTTAGCGGAACCATCGGTGAAGTCACCCGAGCTTCGACGAACAGGAACAAAATTAGACAGCTGCAGCCCACAATCAAGCTGGCAAGCACCAGAGGGTGTCCCCAACCCATGTTCACCGATTCGATGAACCCGTTAACCAAGCCGCCTAATCCGAGAGTGACGACCAGGGCTCCAAGCCAATCGACATGGCCCTTAGCGGTGCTCCGGCTTTCCGGAATACGCCAAAGCGAAATGGCTATGACCGCAGCCGCTAGCGGCAGATTGATGAAAAATACCCAGCGCCAGGAAGCGTGCTCAACCAGCCAGCCGCCGAGAACGGGGCCTACCGCGGTGGTGATCGCCGTGAACCCAGACCACGTGCCGATCGCCTTACCGCGGCTTTTGATGTACTGATAATCGCCAGGCTGCCGGGCACGAGGAGTGCAGCCCCCACACCTTGAATGCTCCTTGCAATGATCAGCTGATGTATGTTGGAGGAAACCCCGCAACCCACGGAAGCCACGGCGAAACTGGCCACGCCCACCACGAACATCAAGCGGCGGCCAAACAAGTCGCCGAGCGAACCCCCGACGAGAATCAATGCTCCTAAGAATAGTCCGTAAGACTCGACCACCCATTGCACATCCACTACCGTTGCATGAAAGCCGGTTTGGAGCGCAGGCAGAGCGACATTGACGACCGTGCTGTCAATGAAGGCCATGCTGGATCCAATAATGGTTGCGGCGAGTATCCACGTTTTCGCCTCTGCGGCACACGGAGCTCCGACATCTCCTGACCGGATTACGGCTTCGTCGCAAGGCGGTCTCATGGACGCTATGGATGCCACCTAATGCGAATTAGGTTCTGAAGATCACTGAGTAGAGCGAGTAACAAGAAGGCGAGCCCGATGCCGGGGCCGTCCCAGTATATAAAGGTAGCCGCTCGACCGATAACTACGTCTTGATAGTAGTCGTTATAACGATTACTATTGCAACAAATCAAAAGCGATGGTCAATCCCGGAGCAAACGACGGCCATGTCCTGAGGAGGTCGTATTCCTGGACCTGCTGCGCACGACTGATATCCTCTCGCGCGGCCTGGCCAAGGTTCTGAAGACCGAGGGCCTCTCGGCCAACCAGTACAACGTGCTCCGTATCCTGAGGGGGTCGCCGGGTGGCCTCCCATGCGGCGAAATTGCAAGCCGCATGATTACGCGCGATCCGGACATTACCCGTCTTCTGGACCGCATGGAGAAGCGCGGCCTGATCTCACGCTGCCGTGAAACCAAGGACCGCCGAATGGTGCTGGCCCGGATTGCGCCGCACGGACTTAAGCTTCTGGGTCGTCTCGCTGAGCCGGTGGAGGAAGCCCACCGCAGGCAACTGGGCCATCTGGGGCGGGAACGGCTTCGGGCATTGACGGAACTCCTGCACGCCGCTCGCGGTGCTGTAACTTGATTTTTTCTTTTATATATGTTGCAACGATTATCGTCGAAACGCATCTAATCAGAGGAAAAGGATAACTATCATGAGCACACTGGCTACACCGCAAATTTCCACCACCACCTGGAACATCGACCCGATTCACTCAGTTGCCGAGTTCAAGGTCAAGCACATGATGATCTCGAACGTGAAGGGCAATTCCCCAAGGTCACGGGAGCGCTGACGCTGGACGAATCCGACCTGACCAACTCGCGTGTCGAGGCCTCGATCGAAGCAGCTTCGATCGAAACACGCGACCCCCAGCGCGATGCGCATCTGAAGAGTGCCGACTTCTTGACGTTGAGAAATTTCCTACGCTGTCTTTCAAGTCCACAGGCGTTAGGTTGGTCCGAGACGTTGAAGGGCCAACTCCGCCTGCGAAGGATGCCTGGGGCAATACGCGAGTTGCGGTCGCGGCGACCACGAAGATCAACCGCAAGGACTTCGGCCTGACCTGGAATGCGGCGCTTGAAACCGGCGGCATTCTCGTCGACGACGAGGTGACTATCACCTTGGACGTCCAGTCGTAAAGGCCTAAACAATTCGCCGCGCCACGAAATTGCTGCGCGACGCAAAAAAAGAGGAGGATTTATGTCACTCCGCCCAGTGAAACAGATCATTCAACCGAAGCCGACCATCGAGGGCGCAGGCGTCAAGCTGCAACGCGCCTTCGGCTTCGGCAAGACGAAGGATTTCGATCCGTTTCTCCTGTTGGACGATTTTCGCAACGACAACCCGGACGACTACCGGGCGGGATTCCCATGGCATCCCCACCGCGGTATCGAGACAATCACCTATGTGCTTGCCGGCTCGGTCGAACATGGCGACAGTCTCGGCAACCAGGGCAAGATGACCGCCGGAGATGTGCAATGGATGACGGCAGGCAGCGGCATTCTGCACCAGGAGATGCCTAAAGGTGACAAGCAGGGCCGGATGCACGGTTTCCAGCTCTGGGCCAACCTGCCCTCATCGCTGAAGATGATCGACCCGCGCTATCAGGACATTCCGTCGAGTGCGATACCCGAGGTCACCGACGATGACGGCACCCGCGTGCGCGTCATCTGCGGCGAGTTCTGGGGCAGAAAGAGCCCGGTGGAAGGAGTGGCCGCCGACCCGAATTACCTGGATGTCTCGGTTGCCCCGGGACAGCGAAAGCGGCTCAAAATCGAGACCACGCGCAATGCCTTCGCATACGTGTTCGCGGGCTCTGGCACGTTCCGCGACTCCTCGGGTCCCCGCGCCGTTCTTACCGAACGGGTCGCGAAGCCCGATGCGCCGCCCGTGTACGATGTCGGTAATCACTCGCTGGTGCTCTTCGACCGTGGCGACGAGATCACCGTCCAGGCTGGAGACGAGGGGATTCGTTTCCTACTGGTATCGGGCAAGCCGATCGAGGAACCGGTTGCATGGTACGGCCCGATCGTAATGAACACGCAGGAGCAGCTGCGACAGGCAATGGCCGAACTGCAAACCGGCGCCTTCATCAAACATCGCTAAATCGCCGCCAAAGAGTTAGCTCCGTGCAGACCGTCTGCGCGGAGCGTATCTTGGGTTGACCCCGTACTGGAATGCCGTTGGACTAAG
>QIAR01000532.1 GCA_003225595.1 Acidobacteriota bacterium
TCGACAAGTGGATGACGGCATTCTGGATGCTCTGCAATTGCAAGAACGGTGTCTCCAGCATGGAGATTCACCGCACGCTCGGCATTACGCAGAAGTCGGCATGGTTCATGCTTCAACGCTTGCGCCTTGCGATGCAGGATGATTTCTATGGCAGCAAGTTGGGCGGCAAGGATCGAGAGGTAGAGGTAGACGAAACTTTCATCGGCGGCAAAGCTCGAAACATGCACAAGCATCGACGCGATGCGCTCACTGGTCGGATTGACGATGACAAGACTGTAGTCGTGGGATTCATGGAGCGAGGCGGAAGAGTTCGCACTGAGATCGTGCAGCAACGGCGCAAATTCAACACGCAACCGCTCGTTCGCGAACACGTTGAAGCTGGCACTGCGCTGCTCACCGATGCTCTCAAGTCGTATATCGGACTCGACAAATACTACGAGCACGAAGTGATTGACCATGCGGTTGAATACGTGCGCGGCAAAGTTCACACGAACACGATTGAAAATTTCTGGAGCTTGGTAAAACGCCAGTTGCACGGCACGTACATTTCGGTGGAGCCGTTTCATCTCTATCGCTACCTTGACGAACAGATGTTCCGCTTCAATAACCGCAAGAACATGAACGACGGCCAGCGTTTTGAACTCGGCATGAGCCAAGTAGTCGGAAACCGGCTCACATACAGCGAACTCACGGGCAAGAGTGATTCGCCACACCACGAAACGACAGGGACGGGGGAAACCGAAGTGCCCTTCTAGTCCTTGTCGGAGCGTTTGGATTTGCGCAAGGTAGCAGATTTTTTGGCTTGCTTCTTTTGCTTTTTCAGGACGTCGGCCTTGGGAACCTGAAAGAGTGCTTTCATGCCGCGCTCGAACTTCTCTTTCGCTTCCGGGCCTTCTCTGTATTCGGGCATATCTATACGTTACTCCGATGCGCACGATACTAACAATAATGCTTTTCATTCCCATAGCCAGCCTTTTAGGACAGGACACTTTTGAGAATCCGAAGCACACCAAATCTCAGCCAATCGCAGTCCAGAAAAAAAAGGCCCAACAAAAAGCTGACGAAAGCCAACATGCCGAATCCAACAAACCCGCGCCAATTCTCGGCTCTGGGAATCTTGTAGAAGCAGAGGAAAAAACACAATCCAACCCAAACGATCCCTATGACCCTACAAATGACACACTTTATCGCTGGTACTTGCGAGCCACTATTATCGGAGTTGTTGGCGGATGCATCGGAATCGGCCTTCTCTTCTGGCAAACTATCCTTCTCGGCAGAAGCACCAAGGCTGCAGAAACTGCGGCTAAATTGGCGAATCAGAGCGCTGAGTATCTGATGAATGCGGAACGGGCTCANTTCGAGCGGAAGAGATGCTCTACTGCTTCAACGCTATCAATCTTGGAAAAAGTCCTGCGACTGTCCTCATCTGGGCTTTCGCCCGCTATCACTTTCCTGCCAAGTTCCACCATGAAATGCCAGATGACCTTAAGCCTGGGAGCGGCGTAAGTCGAGTTGAAGAAAGACATTCGGTCAATCAAATGCTGCCAGTCGGTCCGCCCGTGACCGTTATGCAGGTTGACATTTCGCACTACCTCTCCGAAGCGCAGCTGTCCGGCAAAGAGGTCGCATTGTATGGCGGCGCGATTACCTATCAGGACATCTTCGGGAAGAAACATGAGACTGAAGCGGTTTATTCGTATCAAGTTTCCAGTTCGAGTCTTATAAACCAGCCCCGCTACAACCGATACACATAGCCCTGTCACGGCAAAGGCAAGTATGCACCACAAAGCGCATGTGTGCCAAGTATATAATTGCCCATATCAGTATCGACAAAATGTTCCACGTGGAACACTTCTCCATTTTGACAGCGACCTTTACGGCTGCCCGCCCGTCCCCTGATCAATCACATAGACCCGTCCCGGAGCGCCGGGTTGGATGTTGTTCTTTTGGAAGCACTCCTTGATGCGCCGCCGCAACTCGCGGCTGACGGCGTACTGCTTGTTGGGACGCGTCTTCACCAGCATCAGATAATCCGCTTCGCCGTTGCCGACACGCTCGATGCCCGGTACTTGTATGTCAGCGACAATGTCCTCTGCAAAGGCCGGATCGTGCCGCACTTCATCTCCGACCTGTCGCAGCAGACTCACTACCCGATCGCTGGGCTCGCTGTAAGCCACCGCGACCCGCAAGGCTACTTGTGCCCAGTCGCGCGTCATGTTGGATACAATTTTGATCTCGCTATTCGGGACCATATGCAACGTGCCGTCGTCATCGCGCAGTATGGTGCGGCGCAGGCTCATGGCTTCCACGGTGCCCTTCACACCTGCCAGACGGACCGCATCTCCAATGTCGAATTGGTTTTCGAGCAGGATAAAGAAGCCATTGATCACGTCGTGCACCAGCGTCTGCGCGCCGAAACCGATGGCCAAACCGGCGATGCCAGCACTCGCCAGTAGGGGTTCCAGGTGCAGTCCCAGTTGAGCTAGCGCCATCAGCCCGGCGACGAACACGATCACAACCACCGCTACGCTGTTGATGACGCTTGCTAGTGTCCGGACTTGCTGCGCGCGGAAGCCGGGAGGCAGCCTTTTGGTTTGGAGTGCAGCGACTTTACTGGTGACATTCCGCAGAAGCCGTACCAGCACAAAGGCGCCCCCCAGAATCAGCACCAGCTTAGGCATGCTGTGGCGCAGGAAGAACATCGTGTCCTCGCGCCAGTCGCGCAGGAGGGCGAGTAAGCTCGCGGGTTCGGTCAGGTTTGTGGAAATCAACAGGCTGTAGCGCATGATTTTCGAAGCGCGATTATAACAATTGCGCGGCATCGGCCTTCCCTAGAGGGGCATCGTCGCGGTAACATGTTGCAACTGGTTTTCAACTAGGCTTTGTCAACTAGAGAGAGACATCTTCATGCCGCTACCGCAGACTGAACAACCCGGCCGATTACAGGCGGAACTGATGTCCCGTGGGCTGCGCATGACCCGCCAGCGTCGCACTATCCTAAGCGTGGTCGAAACTGCAAAACAGCATCTGGATGCTAGCCAGATCCTGCGCAAGGCGCGGAAGATCGATCCGCATATCGATCGCGTGACGGTATACCGGACGCTGACGCTGCTCAAACGCCATGGTCTGGTAGACGAACTGGACCTGATGCATCTCGAAGGGGAGAAGCATTATTACGAGCGGCGACCACAGCGCGACCACCTGCACATGGCCTGCTTGCGCTGCGGAAAAATAATGGAGTTCGAGAGCGACCTGTTCGATCGGCTTAAAGGTCAGATCCAGCGCGAGTGCCAGTTCCACATCGTTGTAACTCGAATGGAAATCGGCGGCTACTGTTCCCATTGCCGAAGCATGCCTCCTGCCTGAGCCCGAGCCGGCTGCAGTTGCACCTGGTTGCAACAGAATCGCAACACAAAATGGCCCATCATATTGACCACTCGTGACGGTGTGGCTACAGTAATGTATCTAATTTGTTATTTGCAACTGAGTTGCATTTACAGTTACGTAGGGCGTGCCCATGCGACTTGTCCATTTCTTATCCTTTTTGGTGTTGCTCTGTTTTCTGATGCCCGCAGCCGATGGGGAGGAAGCGCCCTACTTCGTCACCTACGACCATCAACTCGAAGAACCGGGTAACCTCGAGATCGCGACCTCGACCACGATGGGCGTGCCGCGGGCGGGCGAGAAATTTTACTTCGCACCCTATGTAGAGTTCGAATACGGCGTGGCGGGAAGATGGACATCGGAACTCTACCTCGAAGGCCAATCGACCTGGAACGACAGCACAATTTTCACTGGCTGGAGATTGGAAAACCGCTTCCGGCCGCTGAAGCGCGAACACTGGATCAACCCGGTTCTCTATCTGGAATACGAAAGCCTTAATGAGGGCAGCCGGATTCAGAAGGAAATCGTCGGCAATGCACCCGCCCTGCGCGAGCCCAACTCCGAACTTCGCCAGACCCACGCTCATGAACTGGAGACAAAACTCATCCTCTCCAGCAACATTCACGATTGGAATATCGCCGAGAACTTCATCGTGGAGAAAAATCTCTCGGCTGAAGAGGGTTTTGAATTCGGTTATGCGCTTGGCCTTTACCGGCCGCTTGCCACGCTAGCCTCGGGCGCGAACTGCCGTTTCTGCCGGGAAAATTTCAGTGTGGGGATGGAGCTCTATGGCGGGCTAGGGAGCACAAACGCTTTCGGATTTCACCAGACCGCGCACTACTTAGCGCCGGTTGTCTCCTGGCAAATCAGCGACAATGCCAGCTTGCGCTTCTCACCAGCTATCGGTCTCACTCACGATAGCAATCCGGTGCTCCTCCGCTTCGGCTACAGCTACGAAGTGCATGGCTTCAGCAGCAAGCTAGCGCGACTGTTCGGAGGGAAACCGTGACACGCGAGATGATGCGTACGGCAGTCCTCGGCTGGAGTTTCACTGTCGCCCTGCTCGGTGCGGTGCTGGGTCAGAATACGTCTTATGAGCCCGATCCGCACTGGCAGGCTCCAGCCGATGCAGCGGCCAGAGGAAACCCGCTGGCTCACAAGCCTCAGGCTGCCGCGGGGGGTAAGAAGCTCTTCCTGCGTAACTGTACCGAATGCCATGGCGAGGACGGAACTGGAATCGTGAAGAAGCACGCTGCCGACCTGCAACTGCCAGTGGTGCAGTCGCAGAGTGATGGCGCGCTCTTCTGGAAGATCACGAATGGGAATCCCGATCGCGGCATGCCGTCGTTCAGCCGGTTGCCGGAGCTGCAACGTTGGCAGCTAGTGCTGTATCTTCGGACCTTGCAGTCCGCCGGGCCCAGAAGTCGGTAGTTGCTCGTCCCTCGGGATGAAACCCCGCCCTGTCTCTCGGAATTGAGACGGGCCGAGCCCTTATACAGAGGAGTCGGTGAAAGCTAGCCCCGGTTACGCGGCGCGTTCAGGTCGTTCCCTTCTTCTCGTGCTCATGTTAGGAGCCAGGACCAGTCGCAGTCGATGACAAATCTTATCAGCCAGTTTCTCGGGATGGACGAGGA
>QIAR01000533.1 GCA_003225595.1 Acidobacteriota bacterium
AGCGGGCCAAAAATAGGCAGCCGCACGTTGAAATTGCTTTCCGTACCCGGTCCGCAGCCTGGTGTAGCCAAGCAAAGTTGGGGGTCAGCCGGATTGGCTTCCTGCGTTACCAACAGTCGGTGGCCCTGTGTACCGACATAGCTCACCGTGACCAATGTGTTGGTTGTGAACTGCCGCTGAACTGATAGTTCATAATTCTCCGAATACGGCAGACGGTTCTTGTGAAAGAAACCCGGAGAACTCGCGATCGGCGTTAACAGCGACCAATTGACATTATTGTCAGGATTCTTGGGGCCGACGTTGAGAGGTGGAAAACTGACTGGAAATTTCTGTCCCGTGCCACCCTGCAGACCGCCGTCGGTGCCACCCTGCAGACCGCCGTCGGTCCGGTTGATAAACGGTGTGGAGAACGACGGTGCGGTCCCCACCCAGAAGAAGCCGAACGGTGCATCGCCGATTTCGTTGAAGTTGGTTGCTCCCTCGAATGCCGTGAAGAAAAGGCCATAACCGGCCCGAATACTGGTTTTCTTGTCCGGCGAATACGCCGCGCCCACGCGAGGTCCGAAATTGTTGTAGCGCGTGGGTGCAAGTGTGCTGGGAATACCGGGATCACCCGGAAAGACCCAGCCTCGTGGCGAGCCGGGGAAGACGATAGATTGCAGCCCCGGTACGATGGTCTCTATTTGATTGTGTTGCTCAGACCAGGGCGTGCTGATGTCGTACCGCAAACCATAGTTCAGCGTCAGGTTGCTTCGCGCACGCCAGCTGTCCTGTGCGTACAATCCCAGGTACTTGCTTCGACCATTCGACGGTTCCGCCTGCCCTTGCACGAAGTTAGTGGGAGCACCGAGCAGAAAATCTGCAAAATCGACTCCGGTTTCGGTGCCGTTGAAAACAAAGTTTCCGTCCAGCACGTTGTGCAGTTGCTCTACCAGTTGGTTGTAGTGGAAATTGCCGCCGAACTTGATGCTGTGAGTGCCTATGACCTTGCTGAAGTTGTCCAGCACCTGGTAGGTGTTTTCAATTAGCCGGTTGGGACGGCTGGGTACGCCGATAATCAGTCCGCTGGCAAAATCAATTTCCGGGACGCCTTCGACGCGAGGATCGAGAGGAATGATTCCATTCCCTCCGGTGGTGAAGCCCAATCCGCTCAGGGATACGTTCGTCCCGCCTTTGGGCAGGTTCAGCGAATTGTTCACCCGAACAAACGACAGTCGTGCTTCGTTTACTGTGCTGCTGCCGAAAGTTTTGGTGTCGCCGAGAATCCAAGCCTGACTGCGGCCGGTTCCAGAAGCGTCAAATCCTGGTACGTTGGCGGTAGGGTAAGGACTGCTGAGCTTGTAGTTGTCGAAGAGGTAGTACACCGAAATCAAGCCGACGTGGGTGTTGGCATCTACTCGGCCACTGGTTTTGTCGTCTCGCAACCTCTCGGACACGCTGGAGGTTGTGAATTGATTCCCGCCTGTATTCGCCTCAGGAATGAAGCCCAGCAGAGTCTGAGAAATAGGCGAGAAGGCGGCGGTTGGAATCCGTGCGTTGGGAAATACACAATTCGCACTAGTGCACCCTGCGGTGAAGTACGGCTCCCCCGCCGTGACCGGATAGCCGAGTTCAGTCGACAGCTGTTGTGCCCAGGTGGTGCCGGTAACTACTCCCGTCAATAAACTCGACACAGCCGAGAAGTCGCCGCCCCGCTCTGCTGAAGTCAACACGGAGGTAATCGGAGAACTGACACCTCTCACTTTCCGGTTCCCCTGGTAGTCGGCGAAGAAGAAAACCTTGTCGTGGATGATAGGGCCCCCGATCGTCCCCCCAAACTGGTTCTGATGGTAGGCTCCAATTTTTCCTGGCGGATCGAAGAAGTTGCGTGTGTTCAGATTGGTGTTGCGCAAAAATTCGAATGCGTTTCCATGGAACCGGTTTGTCCCCGACTTGGTAATGACGTTGATTTGCCCACCGCTGTAGTTGCCATACTCGGCATCGTAGTTGTTGGTCAGAATACGAAATTCCGCGATGGAATCAAGGTTGGGAATTGCCGTTGTGCCGCCGTAGCCCCCTTCCTGCACCATCGCTCCATTCAGGAGAAATCCGTTGTTGGCTTCCCGTTGACCGTTGACTGACAGTGCCCCCGAGTTGAGGTCACCTGAAACTTTCGGGACAGCAAATCCAGCCGAGTTGAAAATGCCCCCATACCCGCCGGTGAGCCCCGAGGCAACCGGCACCACCCCGGGCTGCAGCGCTAACAAGTCGGTGTAGCTGCGCGTGACCAGCGGCACGGTCGTGATCTTCTGGCCTTCGATCACCTCGCCCAGTTGCGAAGTGGCAGTTTCCACGTGCAGGGCTTCGCTCTGGACTTCCACAGCCTCCTTAACTTCGCCTACCTTCAGATCGACGTCAATCACCAGTGCAGCGTTGACGTCCAAGACCAGTCCGGTTTGACGATAAATGCGAAAACCGGGCTGCTCAACTTCAATCGTGTAATGGCCCAGCGGGAGGGATTGGAAAGAGTAAAAACCCGCGGCATTCGTGTGCTGGCTTTGCTTGATACCGGTATCGTCGTTGACCACAGTCACGGACGCGCCTGCTACGGTGGCCCCACTAGGGTCCTTGACCGTGCCGGAGATGCTCGCAGTCACTCCCGCGAGAGCACTACCAGCGGCGATGAGGAGCGCGAACGCGACCAGCGCGAGGGTGAGCTGTCTAAAGAGAAGACACTGCGCTGGAGTCTTTCTGTGCAAGGACCGATGTAGTGGGCGTGCGGTATCCAGCCGTCGGCTGGCAGAACTTCTGTCGTTCATAGTCCCTCCCTTAAGAGAGCCTTCCCTCGGACCAGAGCGTCGGATGCGACGGCGTGTTTTTCCGGGCGGCGGCGCTCCCTCAAGAACCTGGCTTACTTGTCTTTCGGAACTCTGCGCTTTTTGTACAAATTGCTAAGCGGTTATAGATAGCAAGGGCTTATAGTGCCAGTTATGGCCTTTGTCAAGCAGTTTTGAAGCAAAGATTTGACTCCCTGACCGGTAGCCCTGTAGAACGCACAAACATTGAAAGGAAATCGACCTTAATGTAATTGCTGATGGCCTCTGTCGGGTGCTCAAAGCTCGACCCGGCAAGGCGGATGTGGGCAGCTGAATTTGTCTTGATCTGCGTACCGGCAAACCGCTAAGCTTTTCGCCTTGGGGAGAAACCTGAAATGGCGAAATTGGGCGTAGGGCTTCTGGGAGTAGGAGAAATGGGCAAGCGGCACGCGGAAAATCTGCGCCGCCTGGTTCCCGACGCCCACCTGGTAGCTGTCGCCGACGTCGATGCCGCCCGCGCCCGCAATGCCGCAACTGAACTCGAGATTGAGCACTGGTATGACAACTTCGAGGCGATGCTGGAACGCCGGGACATCGACGCCGTCCTCATTGCATCTCCGGACCGCTTTCATGCGCGTGCCATACAAACCGCAGCATCCGCCAAGAAGGACATTTTCTGCGAAAAGCCTCTGGCTCTGAATCTGAACGACGCGCACGCTGCGCTCGACGCTGTTGCGCGAGCCGGCGTTCGGCTTCAGATTGGTTTCATGCGGCGCTATGATCCCGCGTACGCGGCGGCCATGAAGCGGGTCGAAGCCGGGGAGATTGGGGAGCCCGTCGTGTTCAAGTCGATCGGCCGAGATAAGGATGCGCCACCGCTTGCGGTCTACCAATCGAACGTGAACGGAATGTTGTTTTACAACAACACGATTCACGATTTCGATTTGGCCCGCTGGCTAATGCGCGATGAAGTAATTGAGGTCCAGGCTTACACCACCGTTGCTATCCGTCCCGAAGTCGCGGATTACGGCGATGTGGTGGCA
>QIAR01000077.1 GCA_003225595.1 Acidobacteriota bacterium
AGATGTAGCTCTGAAAACGATTCTCCGTTTCTTTGCTTTGTGCCGAAGTGAGCCAGAGCAGATCGTCTTCGATATGTACCGAGAGATGCAGAACCGACTAATGGCACGAAGGCAGGGAACATTTGAGGAGATTCAACTTGCCAAGCCGTTCAGTGAATTCGGGCAACGAAAACCTCCAGGCACTGGCAGTTGCCTATGCAGAAAGCACCGAAGAAAGAGTCAAGAAGCAATGGGACGCCATCTTTTCTGCCGGCTGGAAGGAGAAGAAACCCGTAGAACTGCCTGTCGTGTGCCTGGGAATAGCGGTACTTCGGAAGAAACCGCGATTGTGCTGGCCGCCCCAAATCGATACCAGCTGCTCAGGGCAGAATATTGGTACTTATACCATCGGGCAGGTCAGATAGTGGCTGATCTGGGTGTAGCTGTAGGTCATCGAGCCACCTCGGAACTGCCAATGTCTCTAGGCAACGCAGCGGACAGTTCTTCCCACTGGCTGGCCGTGTTCTCGCATTTCCTGCCTGTGGACCTTTCCCTCGATCCACGATTTACGCAAATTGCAGCTCTAGCTGCATTCTGAATTTCAACTTCACCGCGGATCAGGGACCCCTGACGGATTTAGAACGGGGTTTTGTTAGAAGCTCTCAAAGAGCCAACGCTGATCAGAAATACCCCGCTTCACACCCACGTCCTGCACTGGCCGAGATGAAAAAAGAGAGCCCACCACTAGGTCACCCACTCCGGCTCTGGTTCCACGTCTCCCTGCAAGTGCCAGCACGCGCTATCTCTGATTCTTTCTCCTGCAGCGCATCAGGAGCCCAAAGCTTGCGGGCCTCTCCAATAGGCACATTATCCGCTTCGCTCTCCGTTAGGATGATGAGCCCTTCGACATGTGTTAGTATGCGCGGGTTTTGAAAGGAGCTCTCCATGAAGCGCATCAACTTCTTGGTTGGGGTCACACTAGCAGTGGGCGTGGTGCTGGGCTTGCTGGGTAGCCGGATGTTGAGCGCCCAAGACAATTTGAAAAGCGGCACGGTTCTGCAGCGAACAGAACTTAAGGCCGCGCCCGGATGGGAAGCGATCCTTGTGGAGCGTATCCTGCCACCGGCTGCGGAGAGCGGCAAGCATACGCAATCGGGCAACGAGATCGTGTATATCCAGGACGGTTCGGTGATCTTTGAGGCGCAGGGCAAGCCCGCTGTGACCCTGAAGCCCGGCGAGGCATTCACCACTGTCGCCGGCGAAGTGCACAATGTGAAGAATGCCAGCAGCAGCGATCCTGCCAAGGCCCTGGCCTTCTATGTTGCCAAAAAGGGCGCTCGTCTCGAGGATCTCTCGGTTCCGGCGAAATAAGAATCGAAGGCGGCCCGGTGAGGAGACAGCCCGTTCCGAAGGATATGTGTGCCCCGCGACCTTATGAATTGCTAGCTGGGTTTCAGACTGCAGAAAAAGACTCACCCACCGAGAGTAGCCGCTGTCATAGTTCTATTCGCAGGACAGCCCGTGGTGCCGTGGTGGATTGTGGTGCCATTTCATCATTGCAAGCTCTATAGGACATAAAGGTGGTTGATCCGCTTGTGTGCGCATACCTATTGCGCCGCCACGACTCGCCACAAGCGCCACGCGATGTTCTCCTTCTGCACATCCTGCTGTCGCTGCGGTTCTCCGCAGCGTGACCGTGTCCTCGGCGAACACCGCGCTTCGCTCAGGCCTGTTACTGCCTAATGTACCGCGGAACCTGCTTGATAGTTCCTGAGACACGCTTCCATCTGCCAGCGGCATCATGCCACAAGCCGCCGCTACTCCCTAACAACGGGTTAAGCATCGCGGTCACCGCCGGTGTGGATCCGGCCTTCAATACTTCTCGTCGCGTCAGATTCCTCATTGCCCCTCAGCGCAGGTGACTTTCTATCATAGGGCCGCGGATCGCGCTGCTTTCGCACGCCAGGTAGCACATAGAGAGGGCCATTCGCAATCGACGCAAGCAGCGGGAGTGTGGGCTGAGTGTAGCAATAGGGAATTGGGCTTCGGAACTGACTCGGTTCACGAAGCCCACAGGTTGCCAGCATCCTTCCACGCCGCCGCCCCTTTTTGACCGCAACGTTCCCGGTGCTGTACCAATCTGCAATATTGGACGCAAGGCTTGATTTGGAACTCAAACCGACTTGCGCCTGAGGACTGAAACGGTACAATGACGCCCGGAGTATGTCAACGATAATCGCAAGGTATACTGCTGGTATACTCTGGTATACTCGCACTTGGAATAAACATCGTGGGTCCCGGCTTGAACGGCTGTAAGAAAGAGGCTTTCGGGTTACGACGACTGTCTTCGGGAATTGAGGTGAGTGTGATGCCTACTGCATCAACGATGGAACGGAAGACTAGGGGCGCAACCGGGTCCACGGGATTCTCTTATGCGCCTGCGTACCAAACTGTCGATAAACTGAGCGAGCGTGTTTACCAGTCGCTCAAGCGCGACATCATCACTGGGATTTTGCGGCCCGGTGAAGCGGTGACCGAGAAGGATCTCGCGGGACGATACAAATCAAGCCGCACTCCAGTTCGCGAAGCGGCCCTCCGATTGGAAGAGCAGAACCTGCTGCAGAACATTCCCAATAGAGGGTACTTCGTGACACATCTAACCGTAAACGATCTCAACGACATCTACGAATATCGGTTGTCAGTCGAGTGCACTAGTGCGGAATTAGCTGCCAGTAGGGGTATTCCAGGCAACAATCTGTCAGAGTTGAACAAGCTTGGGAGTCGGCGCAGTCGACCCGATAGCCGCGCCAGTTTTGAGGAGTTCATCGCAGCCGATACCGCTTTCCACGTCAATATAGCTCGCCTGACGCGGAACCCTCTGCTGGTGAGGGCAGTATCTGATATGAGGTGTCAGATGGAGCGCATCCTCTTTGCAGGCATAGACGCCCTGGACACCTCTTACTACTACGGCGACTTGCCAGTTCATGGGCATCAAGGAATACTACGTGCGATCAAAGAGGGTAATGTGAAGCTGGCGAGGAAACTTATGCACGAACACATAATGAGTGCAAAGGAAGAAGTCATCCAACTGGCACAGAATGGATCAAGGCTGATCTGAGCGGCGAAGTCTTTGCGACCTCACGTAGTGCAATAGTTCGATCTCGACCGATGAATCAGAAACCTGATCGGCAACAACTGGCCCGCGGAGCGCTGGGACAGGCCGAAGTTTTATTCCAGGCCGTAGCTCATTTGGGCCCGGCAGGCGCCGCCATCGTAATTTTTCCATTTCTGACGCACTACGTCGGAGCAGCCGTCCCATTCCTGTTGGCCGTGTGTCTTGTCGCGGTGCTCCTCACCGCACTCTGTGTTTCCTCGCTGGCTCGCCATCTTCCCTCAGCCGGGGGATTTGTTACCTATGTTGGTCAAGGGCTGGGCAAGCGCTTTGGGTTCTTTACCGCGTGGGCGTATTTTCTTTATGATCCGCTCATTCCCACGGTTTCAATCCTGATTGCGGCTGGTTTTCTGGAACAGGTCCTGAAGAGGCAATTGGACGTCACCGTGCCTTGGTGGATTACCACCTTGGCATGTCTGGCCGTCGTCCATTTCGTTACTTATGCCGGGGTGAAACAGTCCGCCAAGCTGAACATGCTGCTGGGCGCTGCTGAGTGCGTGATGCTCTTGTTGCTAAGCATTTGGGTAATCATTGACGCCGGCAGCGGAGCTCAATCCCTTGTCCCATTCCGATTTCCCGAAAGCGGGCCTCATGCGCTCTTCCTTGGATTTGCGTTCGCTTTGTTATTGTTCTGCGGTTTTGAATCAGCCGCACCACTTGCCGAGGAGACGAAGAATGCAAAGACAGCGATCCCACGCACGATGATTTCGTCGCTACTGGTAGTGGGTGGGCTATGGATCTTGACTGGATACGCAATGGTAGTTGGTTTTGGGATTACCAACGCCGATCAGATGTTGCAGGCTAGTGAAAACCCGTTTTTCAGTCTTGCAAATGGCGTTTGGCGTAATGGCTGGATTCTAGTCGCGTTCGCTCTCGTCAACTCCTCGCTGGCAGCTTCCATTGCGGGTCAGAATGCGGGTTCGCGCGTAATCTACGCGCTAGGCCGGGCAGGCGTGTTGCCATCGGCGCTGGGACGCACTCACCCTAAGCACCAGACACCACACGTTGCCATCGCGTTCCAGAGCATCTTGAACGTCGCGGTCTCGATCACTTTGGGGCTTTGGCTCGGTCCAATTGGCGCGCTTAATTTCATTGGAGTGTTGATCGCCATAGGCATCATTGTGATTTACATATTGGCGAACGTTTCCGTAATCCCATTGTTCTGGAAACGGTACCGAGAGGAATGGAGAATTCTTCGGCACCTTGTGGTACCGGTCCTGGCGGTCGGACTGCTTGCTTTGGCGTTCTATTACACGGTGTGGCCGATTCCTCCCCAACCTCTGTCAGTTGCTGAGGCTTTCGTCGCGGTGTGGCTATCGGTCGGCGCTAGTCTAGCCATTTTCCTCCGCGGACGCATCCGAGACGCACTTGAACGAGCGGTGTCAATTGTTTTTCAGGCAGGTCAAAATCCGGTTCTAGCCGCGGTAAATGATGATCCGCAGGTCATCGTCACGCCGGCACCGATGTCAAATACCAACATGAGTAATACGTAAGGAGTGGTTCGAACCTGCTCTTGATTGGACAAGCACTATGGATTCCTACGATGCAGTATTTGTGGGAAGTGGAATCAATTCTTTGGTTGGTGCTGCAATCCTCGCAAAAGCCGGGTGGAAGGTTTGCGTCCTCGAACGGACTCCATGGCTCGGTGGCAACATTCGTACGGCTGAGGTCACAGAGCCCGGGTTTATCCATGACCTGTATTCGGGATGGCACCCGTTGTTTACGGGATCGGAAGCATATGCGCTGCTCAAGTCAGACTTGGAAGCTCGCGGATTGAAGTACCTGAATACCGAAAATCCGACCGCAACATTGTTCCCCGATGGTAATGCTGCATTTCTGTCTACCTCGCTACAAGAGAACGTTCGACATTTCGAGACTTTGGCGGCCGGAGATGGTGAGAGTTGGAATCGCGCAGTCACAGAGTTCATGGCGCGCTCTGACCTGGGATTGGGGTTACTCGGCACCGAATTGTGGTCCTGGGCGGGGTTGAAGTTCCTGGTCAAGGGCCTTCGGCGACTTGGTGTGGAAGGAACGATGGAATTCGGCTCTCAGTTGCTAGGCTCGAGCCGCTCATGGCTAACCGAAACTTTCCGGTCGTCACGTATACACGGCTTGCTTGCTCCTTGGGTTTTACATACAGGGCTGGGGCCTGACAGTGCTGGTTCTGGGTTCATGAACCTGCTGATCGCCGTAGCACTCCAACTGGGAGGCATGCCGGTACCGCGGGGTGGTGGCGCAAAACTGGTGGATGCGATAGTCGGAATAATTCGCGATCATGGAGGCGAACTTCATAGCGACTGTCATGTTGATTTGGTGGAAGTGAGTGCTGGCTCCGCCGTTGGAGTCCGTACCCGCGGACAACTGTTCCCAGCCCGGAAGGCCGTTATTTGCAGCGTGACCCCACAGCAACTCTACCTGCAACTTCTGGAAAAGACTGTTGTCCCCGAACGTGCAGCACAGAAGGCGCGCCGCTTCCGTTTTGGGCGTGGAGATATGCAGATACATGTTGCTTTGTCGGAACCGCCCAAATGGCCTGGAGATGCAGAAAGATTATCCCGCACCGCAATGGTCCATGTGACACCGGGCTTGGACGGAGTGTCGGGTGCCGTGAATGAGGCCGAGCGGGGCTTACTACCTGCAGAGCCGACAATCGTCGTCGGGCAGCCCACAGCAGTTGATCCATCACGTTCTCCCCAGGGTACGTGGATTCTGTGGATTCAGCTTCAGGAACTACCCAATTCACCGCGGGGCGATGCAGCCGGCAAGATTCAAACTGATGGTACCTGGAGTGAAACGCTGCGCGAGTGTTTTGCCGATCGCATCATCGCGAGACTATGCGCGATCATCCCGAATCTCGAGAGTGCAATGCGTAAGCGCATGGTAATTTCTCCGGCCGATCTCGCGCGTACCAACATCAACCTGGTAGGGGGCGACCCCTATGCAGGTTCCTGTTCACCCGACCAATTCTTCATCTGGCGCCCTTTGCCTGGAATGCCACGGCACCGTACGAGCATCAAGAAGCTCTACCACATCGGGGCTTCCACGCATCCCGGTCCCGGCCTGCATGGTGCGTCTGGTCTAATGGTGGCAAAAGAACTGTTGAGTACGAGAGCTTATCGCAGGGTGAGGAGCGCCGGGTTGATGTTACTGCGGTGATGCCAAGGCCAATTCTGAATTCCTTGCGAGGTAGTCTTCCACCGCGTTCAACAGACGATCAACATCGCTCTTGTTGTTGTAGAAGTGACAGGAAACTCGCACACCGCCCACGTTGGAAGTGTACCGTACGGCTACCAGAATCTTTCGATCGAGTAGATGTTCCTTTAACTCGATGTCCTTGTGCGGACTCCCGGGAAATCCCATAGCGATGATCCCCGATCGATTAACGGGCGGCCGCGGCGTCACCACATTCATTCGCAGCGTCTCTAGCCCTTCTAAGAGGTAGTTTGTCACAGTTCGGATTTGCTCTTCGATAACCGCCTTCCCGAGTTCATTAATCATGTGAAGCGAGGCAGCCAGGCCGATTCCCCCAGGATAGTTTGCCGTGCCACCGTTCTCGTAATCTCTCGCTTTATGAGAGAACTCGACGGGCTGCAACGGCGTGATCGACGGAGTTTCGAAATACGTGCCCCAACCGCCGAGTGGAGCTTCTAAGGAAAGGTATCCGGCTACAGGTCGTCGAAGTTTGTCTGAAATACCCTTGCGGATATACATGAAGCCCGCGCCAAACGGGGCGTTGAGCCACTTATGGCCGCCACAGACGACGATGTCGACAGGAACCTTCGACACATCCAGCGGAAAAGCACCGAGCTGCTGGATGGCATCGACAATCAGCAGAACACCGGACTGACTGCACAGCTTGGAAATGCCTTCGAGATCGCAAAAATAGCCGTTGCTCCATTGGACCGAACTGATGACTACGGCCTTGGTGCGACCGTCAATGACTTCTTCGAAACTGGAAAGTGGGAGCTCCCCATCTTTGTTTTTGGCAACACGGATCTGAGGACAAATCCCGCTGTTAGGCTGACGCCATGCGAGTGGTACTGCTATAAATTCAAGGTCAGTAGTAACGATATTATCGCCGGGTTCCAGCGGGAGAGCGCGGGCAGCGATGCTCAGACCGTGGGTTGTGCTTTCGATAATTGCAATCTCATCTTCCGACGCGCCGATCAACCGAGCTGCTTCCGGACGCGCCTTTTCGCGAGCAGCATCGATGGCGAGATGATGATCAACCATAGAGCGCACAGGGGCGACCATTGTCTGGTCGAGGAACTCACGTATGGCGCCCACCGCGCTACGAGGCGCAATACCTACTCCGGCGCTGTCAAAAAATGTCTTGTCCCGCAAAGCGGGAAATTCTTTTCTAATGTGCGCCAGTGAAGCGCCCATCGTCCCCCCTTTTGTGAGCGCCGTATAATTACACGAGCTGTGCGAGCAGCACAAGCGAAGTCGCCGGAACTTTTCCGCGGCAGATCTCTGATCGTCCCTCATCGTGAAATCTGCGGATCGATCTTGGACTTGACAAGCCAACACGAATCCAACTAATATCCGTGGCCGCTCCGCAGTGGGAGATGTAAGGTCGGTTCCCGCCCCGTCCCTTTGCCGACGTAATTCCCACCGACTCGAAGCGCTATTCACTCTAAGTGTTTTCAGCGTCAGAAGTTTGGCTCGAACTCGGGAGGAGATCGCTTATGTCTTCGCGCAGGTGGATTGCGTCGGTCGTGTCCGCGAGTTTGTTACTGGTGGCGACGAGCTTCGCTCAGACCGCTACCGGCAGCTTACAAGGTGTCGTGAAGGACGCGTCGGGTGCGGTGTTGCAGGGAGTCAAGGTGCTCGCGACGAACTCGGCGACTGGGGCGCAGCGCTCCTCGATGACGAACGATCGCGGCGAGTACCTGTTCCTTAACTTGCCACCGAGCCGATATCAGATCCTTGCGCAACATCCGGGTTTCTCAGACCAGAAGGTAGAGGCCGTCACGGTTAACGTCGGCATCACGGCGACTGTGGATATCTCCATGTCCCTCGCCGCAGTCGCATCCGTGATCAATGTGAGTTCGGAGGCTCCTACTATCGACGTCCAAAACGTAACGGTTGAGTCGGTAATCACGCAGGAGCAACTCAATTCTCTGCCAACCAACGGGCGGAATTTCCAGCAGTTGGCGATGTTGTCGCCCATGGCGGACAACGGTAGCCAAAGTGTTGGATCGAGCTTCGACAGCACCAAGACTCGTGTCGGTGCCGTTTCTGTAGGGGGCGGGCCTGGCCGTTACCTCAACATATCGATTGACGGCGGTGATGCGAACGACGATTTTGTCGGCGGCCAGAATTTGCAAATTAGCCAGGATGCTGTGCAGGAATTCAGCATTGTTACTCAGCGCTACAACGCCGAGGATGGTCGCGCCAGCCAAGGCGTCATAAATGTCATCACCAAATCGGGTACGAACCATCTGCACGGAAGTGGATTCTGGTACTTCCGCGATGCAGCTATCAGCAACGAGAGCCAACTGGACAAGAACTTAGGGCTTCCGAAACCCGACTTTCGGAAGCAGCAGTACGGTGCGACTCTAGGCGGGCCGGTCAAGCCTGATCGGGTTTTCTTTTTCAGTTCTTTTGAGCGCCAACAAGAACACCAGTTTGCCACCTACACCAGCAACGGCGCTTTCCCCACCGTCGATGGAGTTTTCAAGCAACCCTTTTGGCAGAACATGTATATGGCGAAGATGGACGTGCAACTGACGCGTTCCTTGAGCTTCTTCGGCAGATACACGCAGGAAAACAACAACTTACACAACGACACGGCTGGTGTGCCGAACGTTACTCCGAACACTGTTGTGAACATCAAAAACGATTTCCACACAGTGACGAGTGGTTTGACCAAGGTGGGGACCAATTGGGTCAATGACCTTCGCTTTCAGTACAGCGATTATCACGGGGCGACGGTTGATCCGCACGGCAACGAAGATGCTCCCACTCTCGTATTCCCAGACGGAGTGTTCGGACACAATCCGCAGGCGCCACAGTTCAACATTGAGAGAAAGTATCAGTGGCGAGAGACTTTGTCAGTCACGCGGAAGCAACATAGTTTCAAGGCCGGCACAGAATATATTTACCAACCCGAATTCGGCGGTCAGTTTGGGTTCGGGCGAAACGAATTCTTTTACGCAAATGACGATTACAATCCCGCGACGGGAGTCGTAGGGCCAACCAACTCTATTGTGTCATTCGTCACATTTAGCCAGAAGCTGGGCAGCGCCCTCAACCCGCCTTTGCATTATGTTGGCCTTTTCGCGCAGGATGAGTGGAGGCCCACTTCGCGGATCACCCTGAATCTAGGGTTGCGGTATGACTTTGAGAAAAACCTATTTGTCCCGCGCAACACGACTACCAACCAGGTTCTTTATCCGGTCACAGGAACTCCCCACGATCGTTATCACAACTTCGCACCCCGGGTTGGTATTGCCGTGGATTTGTTCGGCAATCGCCGTACAGTTCTGAATGCCGGTTACGGCATGTACTACGAGTACCAAGCGATCACCGCCGCAACCTTGTACGAAGCGCTTAACCAGCTACCGAATGCTTTCGAAGTGATAGTCATACCTGCCCCGGTTCCATTTGGACCGAACAACATACCCAATTTCACCGGACAACCTGGCTTTGACATTGGATTCGCAAATAGCCCCAATCTAACCAACCCTCGGGTCCACGAGATCTCGGCAGGGATTTCTCATGAACTAACCGAAGGCGTGGTGTTGGAGAGTAACTTTGTCTCTAGTCTGGGGCGTGACTTTCCGGTATTCACTGATTTCAATCCCATTATTGATCCGGTGACTGGACAACGTCTAAGGCAGGCACAGTTCCCGACTTTGGGCGGCGTGCAGATGTTCGTGAACGGCGGACACAATCGGTATCTCGCTTGGGCCACCCAGATCCGTTATCGCCGACACCGTTTGGAATTTCAGGGTTCTTACCGCCTGTCGCAATCGAAGACTGACCAGGACAGCACGCAGGGATCTCCGTCTGACGGCGTGCTCAATACAGCTAATTGGCAAAGGGATCCCACGGAGTATGGGTATAGCAACTTCGATGAGCGCCACCGCTTCATCGCCAGCTTCGTTTGGAACCTGCCCAAGGGCTTCCTGCTATCCAACATAATCAGCGCATCCTCGGGGCGGGCCTACACTCCACTGTGCAACGGCTGCGATGCCAATGGCGACGGCTTTAACGGGTTTTTCGGCATCGGGGATCGTACCGGTCCGCGTGGCAGCCTACGGGGCGATCCCACCTTTCAACTCGATTTGCGGGGAGCCAAGACATTTACTTTCAGGGAAAAAATGAGTTTGCAGTTGCTGGCTGAAGTGTTCAATCTAACCAACCGTGCGAACTACGGCAGCAACTTAAACCGGATTACGGCTCCGGATGGCTCAATCATTCCGAATTCCGGTTTCGGGCAACCGATTGCTATTTATACGCCGCCGCGACAGGCTCAGATTGGAGTGCGCTTTAGCTTCTGAGAACAACAATTGCCATTGTGCGCAGCTCCAGGGGACAAGCAACGTAATGGTCACGGCTCCTGTATCACGGTGGTTCGCTCAAGCATCGGAAGATTTTCTCAATCTTGGTGCGATCCCTCCAGACGTACCTCGCGTGGAGGTTAGACGGAATGCTCTCGATCCTGTGACGTTCGCAGTCCTGGGTGGAGCACTCTTCTCCATCTGCCAGGAGATGGATATCACTCTGCGCAATACCTCGCTCTCCCCCATCATTAACATTGGGAAAGACTTCTCATGTGCGATTTTCACGTCCGACGCCCAGCTCGTGGCGCAAGCATGTAACTGTCCGGGTCATGTAGGCTCGATGCATTACGCGGTGCTCTCCTGTATTTCCTCCTTCGGATTCGAGAACCTGAACGAAGGCGACGTGTACATGCTCAACGATCCATATCAGGGAGGCACACACCTTCCCGACATCACTCTCATTACGCCCGTTTTTTACAAAGACGAGTTAGTAATGTTCGCAGGCAATCGTGCGCATCACAGCGATGTAGGCGGAAGTTGCCCCGGCAGCTTTCCACTTTCCGATTCAATTTTCGAAGAGGGCATTCGCATTCCGCCAGTTAAGTTCTACGACCGGGGCTCGAAGGTTCCTTCTGTCATCAGCATGCTGTTGGCCAACGTTCGCACGCCCGAAGAGGTAGAAGGCGATATCGAAGCGCAACTTGCTGCCAATCGAGCGGGCGCGCGCGGTCTGGTTAGACTCATGGACAAGTACGGCCGTGACGTCGTGCTGTGCGCGATCCTCGAGTACATGGATCACTCTGAACGAGCATTTCGCAACAGCTTGAATATTCCCGACGGCAGTTACACAGCCGAAGATTGGATGGACGGCGACGGCAAGACGGAAGGGGCACGTAAAATCCGAGCAAACGTCGTCGTAAAAGGTTCGGACGTATTCGTTGACTTCACCGGGACTGAAGCGCAAGCGCGTGGCCCGATCAATAGCATCTTTCCGACAACTGCGTCGATGGTGGTTGCTGCCCTACTCGCTTTAACCGATCCAACCATTATGCCGAACCACGGGTTCTATCGCCCTATACATGTAAAAGCACCGTCGGGAACGCTCGTAAACCCCACCTTTCCCGCTCCGGCGGTCGGATTTCCGGACGTTTGTAACCGAATCGTGGAAGTGATCATGGAGGCTCTCACTCCCGTGATCCCCGATCGGGTGATTGCGGCTACCAGCGGCACAACCACCAACTGTTTCTTTGGAGGAACCAACCCGACATCCGGGCAGCCCTACGTCTGGTACAACATCAACTCGCAAGGAGGTTGGGGAGGACGCAGCGACGCGGATGGCTGGCACAACGTGTGTTTTATCGAGGCGAACGGGTGGGACATTCCGGTGGAGACCATCGAATACCGCTATCCGTGGCGTGTACTAGCCTACAAACTTCGCGATGACGATTCCGGGGCAGGTAAGTTTCGTGGTGGCAAAGGCAATTACCTTGCGCTCACTCCGATCGGACATGACGTCCAGTTCTCAGTAAATGGCGACCGCGCAGTCACGCTGCCTTACGGACTCTTCGGCGGAAAGCCAGGCGCCAGTGGAAAGTGCACGATTTACCACAAGGATGGCAGGATCGAACGGGTCGCCCCGAAAATGCTTAAGGCAGATCGTCTCATCGTACGTCAGGACGACGTACTCGTGATCGAAGCGCCGAGCGGTGGAGGTTATGGTAATCCTCTCGAACGCAACGTCGACTCCGTTCGAGACGACGTACTCGATGGCATTGTCTCAATTGAATCGGCGCGCCATGATTATGGCGTGGTGTTTTCCGATGGAGGTCGTGTCGTCGATTTCATCGCAACCGCGGAACTGCGCGCGCAGATGTTTAATGCATATGAGACGCGATCCGCAGAATTGAACAGCATCAATCGGAAGCCTTACACCCTGGACGACGACGCGGGGCATTGATGGCCTCCAACTCGCGGTACATCGTCGGAATTGACATAGGCGGGACGTTCACAGACGTGATCGCCCTGGACGTCGAAACCGGGCACGCCCTCAGCGCCAAAACACCTACCACTCCCGGCCGGTTCGTCGCTGGAGTTACGAACAGTATCAAGACACTCGGGGTCCCTCTTCATGAAGTAGGCCAAATCATTCACGGTAGTACAACCTGCACCAATGCTCTGATTGAACGCAAGCACGCTAAGACGGGTTTCATTGGGACCAAAGGCTTTAGTGACGAGTTCGACATCCAGCGGATGATCCGCCGCTGGGGCAAAACTTCCTGGTCCGCTATCTATGATCTGCATCAGAAAAAACCGGCGCCGTTTGTACGTCGACACTTGAGGCGCGAGCTGGACGAGCGGGTTGCTTACCCGGGTGTTGTTGTCAAAGAACTCGATTTGGATGAGGTTCGCTGCAAGGCGAAGGAATTGATCGAGGCCGGGGCGTCGTCGCTAGCTGTCTGCCTGTTGTGGTCAACCGTGAATTCTTCGCACGAGCGCCGAGTGAAGGCATTGATAGATAGCGAATTCAAGAATGTTTACGTCAGCATATCCTGTGAGGTGGCCCCTGTCGTGCGGGAGTACGAACGCATGGTGACCACCGCCGTGAATGCGTCGCTGATGCCGGTGATGACCGATTACCTCGCAACGGTTAAGGAAGAGTTGAATTCAATGGGTTTCCGTGGAAGCCTTTTGCTCATGCAGTCTCACGGCGGAGTGGCGGATCCCGAAGTCTTGAAAGAGCGGCCGATACTTACGTTGCGAGGAGGCCCAGTTGCTGGCGTGGTTGCTACGAATAACCTGGGCAAGACCCTTGGGACGAAAAGGTTGATCTCCTGCGATATCGGTGGCACAAGCTGTGACACCGCCATCATTCTTGATCACGCTATACCTCTAACCGACGAAACCGAAGTGGACTATTACCCTGTGAAGATCCCCACGGCTGATATCCACTGCATCGGTGCCGGTGGCGGGAGTATTGCCTACGTGGATGCCGGCGGAGCGCTTCGCGTGGGACCCGAGAGTGCGGGCGCGTCGCCTGGTCCAGCATGCTACGGATCGGGCACACAGCCTACCTTGACCGATGCGAATCTTGTGCTCGGTCGCTTGAGTGCTGACGAGTTCTGTGGTGGGCAGATCAAGCTGGACACAGATGCTGCGCGCTCTAGCCTCGAGGCGTTATCGCGCCGGCTTGGCTGTAATGTCACAACCGCCGCCGAAGGCATTGTCCGAGTTGCGGTCGCCAATATGGCCGAGTCAATTCGCTTGCAGACGATCGATCGGGGCCACGATCCGAGAGAATTTTCGTTGGTGGGATTCGGTGGGGGTGGTCCACTGCATGCCAGTCTTCTTGCGGAGGCTTCGTCTATTCCCGAGGTCATTATTCCTCTCCAACCTGGTGTTTTCTCGACTGTCGGCATGGTTGTCGCCGAGCTTGGTTATCGCAGCCAGACAGGGTGCTTGCAGCCTCTCGCGAGCGTGGATCCCATTAAGCTGGAAAGAAGTTTTCGCGAAATGGAAGCCGCAGGTGCTGCGATGCTCAGAACAAGTTCAACGAAGCGCGGAGATGTACGGTTTTCTCGATCTGCGGCGATGCGTTACACACTTCAGGAGTGGGAGATTCAGGTCGGGATAGATGTTGGGCGCATCGATCACCACGGCTTAGAAAAGATTAAGGCGGCATTTCACGCGGCTCATAGAGCGCGATACGCCTTTGCGCCCGAAGATAAGCCGGTTGAGTTTGTGACTTTATATGTGGATTCTTCTCTCCCCACCCCACCCCTGCGGCACGAACCTCCAGTTCAAGGTGATGGAGACCCGGCCGGTTCACAAAAGGGCACACGTGCTGTTTACATCGACGAACGTATGGGCTTTGTGGACGTATCGATTTATGACCGTGTTCGCCTGGAGGCGGATGATGTGATCAATGGACCTTGCATCATCGAGGAACTCACCTCCACTACATTTGTCCAAAAGGGTTGGCAAGTGACGGTTGATCCGATGGGTAATCTGATTGTCCGTTCGCTCGAGAGTGAACGTTGAGCTCAAGCATCATGCAAACCGACAGCACTGAATTGACGCTCCTGCACAATCGCCTGACCAGTATCTGCCGAGAGATGGGCGTCGCTATGATGAAGACCGCCTACTCACCAGTCTTCAATGAAGGCTTCGATTTTGTGTGCTCGTTATTCGACCGCGAAGGGCGCATGATCGCGCAGGCCGAATACAACCCCTCGATGCTTGGAGCCGCAATCTACACAGTCGAATGGATGCTCAATGAGATCGGAGTGGAATGTTTCCGACAAGGGGATGTTTGGGTTCACAACGATCCATATCGGGGTGGCTGTCACCTACCTGAACACATGCTGCTAAAGCCCGTTTTCCACAAGGATGAACTGTTTGGCTTCGCAGCCACCATTGGCCACATTGCTGAGATTGGGGGAAAAGCAGTGGGTGCTCTCGCCGGAGACGCTACCGAAATCTACCAGGAAGGGTTGCGTCTACCGCCTGTGAAACTGATGGATCGTGGCGAGCATGCCATGGATATTTGGAAGATTCTGATGACAAACCATCGCACTCCGAAGTTGACATGGGGTGACCTTCACGCAATGCTCGGATCTCTCCACATCGGCGAGAGCCGGCTAATTGAGCTGTTGGAAGCGCGTGGCCTATCCCGGACCCTCGATGAAACTAAAGAACTCATGCAACGTGCGGAAGCTTGGATGCGGCGAGAGATCGAAGCCATACCCGACGGCGAATACCGCTTCGAGGATTGGATGGAGAACGACGGGATAACGGACGAGCCACGCCGGATAAAGGTCGCCGTTTCCGTTCGTGGCGGGGAAATCATCGCTGATTTCACCGGCACTGACCCCCAAACACGTGGACCCATTAATGCCACGTATGCGGTGACGGCGGCTGCTACCTACAATGCTGCGTTCCATCTCACCGATCCCCAAGTCCCACGCAATGCGGGTTGCTACCGGCCCATCAAGATAATCGCTCCGCCTGGAACGCTGGTGAATGTCCAGCACCCGGCGCCGGAGATCGGCGGTAATTCCGAGACGCACTGCCGGATAATCGGGGTAGTCATGGGCGCCCTTGCCCAAGCGGTGCCTGAGCGGGCCGCCGCGGCCGACGGCGCAACAGGCTGCAATTTCTTGTTTGGGGGGATTCACCCGGACACGGGTGAGTTTTACGCTAACTATCACTTCGAAAATGTTGGATGGGGTGCCGCTGCCAACCACGACGGTAACGACGCCCAGTGTGCGCCCCTGGCCATCAGTCGCAATGTGCCGGTAGAAGTTTTCGAGACCCGATATCCAATTCTTGTACGGTCGTTGCGACTCCTGACGGACAGTGGTGGCGCCGGTCTGTTCCGCGGAGGTCTGGGAACGGAACGAATTCTTGAGATTCGTGCCCCGGAGATGACGGTCAGTGCGCTCTTTGATCGCATGAGAATCCCACCCTGGGGTTTGCAGGGCGGGAGCGCGGGGGGAACCACCAGTATTTCTATCCGTCGCGCTGGTGATAGCGACTTCCGCCTTTTCACGGATGTTTTCCACACCGTAACTCCATCCAAGTTTTCGAACATCATCGTGCGTCAGGGTGACCTCATACGGATTGTGAGTAGTGGGGGCGGAGGGTATGGAGATCCTTTCCAGCGCCCTGCACGCAAAGTGTTAAACGACGTGCTCGATCGCTACGTCTCGCCCCAGCAGGCAAGGAATCTGTACGGAGTTGTTTTGCGCGAGGGGGAAGGAACTTTGTCTTTCGACGAAGCGCCATCGAGAACGATGGCTGGTGAACGTGGCGCTGCGTCGGTAAATCTCAAAGCGTGAAGGTTGCAATGGGTGAATGGGCCGACAGAGGGCGAGCGAGCGATTACTTTCAGCAGCAAAATGTGCATTGTTCCGCTTGCGGAAAGATGATCCCCCGGCGCGCGTGGGTCGTAGTTAGAGATGGGAAAGAGCTGCTTTTCTGTGAGCCAGACTGCGAGCGGATTTACGACGATTACTGCATACCACGTTACGGGGCGACGATCCGGTGGCGATAAGAGTCGGCATTGATACTGGCGGAACGTTTACCGACCTGGTGGCCATCGATACGGCTTCATCACAGTGGTATCGCTCTAAAGTCTCTTCGATTGCCGGCGAGCCGCTGCGCGCAATCGTTCACGCTCTCGATTTGGCCGGGATCGATCCTGAGCAGATTGAAACGCTGATTCTGGGTACGACGGTAGGTACCAATGCTCTCCTCCAGCGGAGGGGTGCACGCGTCGCCTACATCACCAGTAAAGGATTCGAGGATGTCCCATTCATTCAACGGGGCAACCGCAAGTTTCACTATGACCTCCATTGGAGTAAGCCAAAGCCATTTCTCAATCGAAGAAATTGTTTTGGCATCGCCGAGCGAGTGGATTATCGCGGCGCAGTCGTGACTCCACTCGAGACACAGGAACTTGAGGCCCTCGGTGAGGAACTCGAAAAATTGTGCGCATCCGGCGATCTGCAGGCTGTCGCTGTCAACCTTCTTTTCTCATATTTGAATTCTTCGCATGAGGTAGCAGTAGGGAAGTGGCTGGAACAGAGATTTCCGCGATTATCGATTTCTCTATCGCATCAAGTGGCGTCCATCTGGCGTGAATACGAACGTGGGATCACCACTATTGCTGACGCCTACCTCAAACCATTGTTGCGCGAGTTTATTTCGGGTATCGATGGAGGGCTGCGCCGCAGTGGTTTTTGCGGAGGCTGGAGCCTGATGAAATCCAATGGTGGCACCCGGCTCGCTAAAGAAGCGGCGCACGAGCCTGTTCAGCTACTGCTTTCGGGTCTTGCCGGTGGCGTGATGGCGGGCAAGCATTTCGGGCTCGAAGCCGGATGCGACCTTATCACGCTTGACATGGGAGGCACCAGCTGTGACTTAGCTGTCATCACGGGTGGTCATGAGCGCTACGCGGCACAGTTCGACGTTGAGTTTGGCCTTCCACTCATCTTCCCGACGATTGAGCTCACTACGATTGGCGCGGGTGGCGGTTCTATCGCATGGGTCGACCGAGGGGGCTTTCTCCGTGTCGGACCTCAGAGCGCATGCGCTGATCCCGGTCCTGCATGTTATGGGCAAGGAGGAGTGGAGCCTACCGTAACCGATGCAAATCTCCTTCTGGGTCGCCTGAATCCGGACTACTTTCTTGGAGGCCAGGTACGACTAGACCCCGGAGCGGCAGCTAGTGCGGTGTCAGGTCTTGCGCTGAAGATGGGTATATCGAAGGAGGATGCGGCGCTTGCGATTATTGACATGGCAAATGAAAACATGGTGAATGCGATCCGGGTTCGTACGGTCGAGGTAGGGATCGATCCTCGCAGCTACTGTCTAGTAGCATTTGGTGGGGCCGGGGCTTTGCATGCCAGTGCCATTGCTCGACGACTTAAGATCCGTCGCGTCCTGATACCACCTCATCCCGGCCTTTGTTCTGCTTTTGGCGCTCTCATTGCCGATCTGCGGAGTGATCACGTGGCCACGGTATCCCTCAGGTCCACTACGGTTCATGCGGGTGAACTTCGTGCTCATCTCGACCGACTTGCTGCCGCGGCGTGCAAGGAGCTTAAGGAGGAGGGGGTCGAGGGAAAGCTTCAGGTAACGGCAAGGTTGGCCATGCGGTACGCTGGTCAGAATTACGAACATGAGGTCGAACTGCCCACGCTCGACATTACCGATCCCATGTTGCGTGATGCGTTCGGGCGATTCGAAGTGCTGCATGAGAAATTCTACGGATATCAGTTGGCGGGTGAAGTCATCGACATTGTGAATATTACCGTCAGCGCTGTTGACCCGAAGCAGCGGACCCTGCCGAGATTCGAACGCCATGCCACAAGTCGTCCCGCTGGTCTCCGTAAACTGCGGATGCGTTCTTCTGGGGAACTCACCGTTCCGGTTCACCATCGTGACACGCTGCCGCCCAACTGGACAGGCGTCGGCCCCATGATTATCGAAGATGTCGACGCGACGGCCCTGATCGAAGTCGAGGATCGGGTTACGGTACTCGAAAGCGGGAGCCTGGTCATCGAAATCGCTAAGGAGCAGCCATGAAAGCCACCGCAAGTTCTTCTACTACTTCTGTGAATACATCTGCGGAGGTGTTTGCTTTCCGTAAGCAGTTCCCAATTTTTGAGAATAAGATTCACCTCGCAAGCAACTCGAAGGGCGCGCTGTGTCAAGCCGTGATCCTTGCCCATCAGGAGTACCTCGAGAGCTGGAAAAGAGATGGCGCGCCATGGCATACGTGGGTGGGAAGACACGAGAGCCTTCGAGCTTCGTTTGCGGAAATGATTGGGGCCAAACTACATGAGGTTGCTGTGTGTCCGTCGGTGTCAGTGGCGCTATATTCGATCGCGTCCTGCTTGGATTGGCGTGAACGACCTGCGGTGGTTTTCGACGACTTCAGTTTTCCATCGGTGACATATCTCTGGCATGCACAGGCGAGCCGCGGCGCCGAAATTCGTCGTGTTCATCCCGATGGGAATGGCGAAATTCCTCCTGAGGCATTCGATGCTGTTTTGGACGAACGTGTCCGCCTGGTATCGGTTGCTCACGTCTGTTACAAAAACGGTCACCGCCTAGATCTGCCTGCCATTGCCCGCAAGACGCACAACGCTGGTGCATGGCTGGTGGTAGACGATTACCAGAGCTCTGGAAGTCGTCCACTGAATGTGCGACAAACGGGAATCGACATTCTTACAACTGGCACGGTCAAGTTCATGCTGGGTTCTGCGGGCGTCACCCTGCTTTATGTTCGGGAAGAGCTGTTGCCCGAACTCCATCCCACTCTCACTGGTTGGTTCGGGCAGAAGAATCCTGAAGATTTCCAGATTGACCGGCATATCGAGGCGCCAGATGCCGCGCGATTCCAAAATGGCACACCTGCGATTCCCGCGATATACGACAGCCTTGCCGGAATTGAGCAAATAAAGTCAGTAGGCCTCAATACGATCGCGTCCTGGATTGATCAACTCACTGCGCTGTTGATGGACAGACTACAGGAAGAAGGATTCGTGCCCGCGACACCGAAAGATCCAGGGAAACGTGGACCCCAGGTGGCAATCCGTAGCTATGACATGGATGCGGCAGTTGCAGAATTAGCTCGTCGCAACATCTGCGTGACCAGTCGTGACGGGAATATCCGAATTGCATTTCACTACTACAACACTCCGGATGATATTGAGGTACTGATCGAAAACATGAAACAAATGCCGAAACTCATGGTTCGACGATGAAAGGTTCTCAATCGTGATGCGCCGGCGTAGGCATCCCGTCTATCTTGACCACCTAGATATTCAAAGCGAGGATGTAAATGCAAATTGAACGACTGAAACCCACCAACGTTTGGGACTCTACTCCCTACAAGTTTTCGCAAGCAATCCGTGTCCGCCAGTGTCAGGATCTTCTATTTATCGCCGGGCAGACCGGGATGGACGACAAGGGGCAAATAGTGCAAGGCTTGGAGGCGCAAATCAGGCAATGCTTCGAGAATATCCGTCGGGTTGTCAATGGCGCCGGTGGCAGCATGGCGAACGTGATCAAGATAACCGGATACTTGCGGGACGTGGGTGCGCTGGAAACATATACCAAAATAGTGGCTGAGTTCTTCGGAGACAACCTTCCAGCGGCTACGGTTGTGCAAGTGACAGCTCTCGCGCTGGAGCCGTTGTTGGTAGAGGTAGACGCGGTGGCCGTGCTGTGATTTATGCGCGCCGTTTCTACGCAGAAGCCAAATTTCTATTTCGCCTTCTCGTTGCCTCGTGGCAGTCGCTTATTAAACCAGTCAATCATGCGCAGATTGACATCGAGCCGGTTCTCCGGAGCGTGGAACTGATGACCCTCGCCCGCGTACACCACCATTGATGTGGGCACGTGCAAGGTTTTCAGTGCGTGCCAGAACTCAAACGACTGAGGTGAGGGACACTCAGCGTCATATTGGCCAACGACGACCAATGTTGGCGTTTTCACATTCTTGATAAAGCTAATAGGCGAGCTGCGCGCATACACGGCCGGGTCGTCGTACACGGATGCGCCGAAGTACGGGATCATCCACTGGTCGATCTCATTTTCTCCGTAATAACTCTGCCAGTTCATGATGCCCGCGCCGGCGACCGCGGCCGCAAAGCGGTTGGTCTGTGTGACCGCCCACATGGTCATGAAACCGCCGTAACTCCAGCCAGTTATTCCGAGGCGGCCCGGGTCGATGGGATATTCGCTGATCACCGTGTCCACGCCCCGCAGGATGTCGTTCAGATCGCCGTAACCGAAGTCCTTCACATTTGCCTGGGTGAATTCCTCGCCTTGCCCGTAGCTACCTCGCGGATTCGGAAAGAAAACGAAGTATCCCTGGCCCGACAACAAGATTGGTTCGTAGAAATGTTTGGGCCATGCAGACGTAAGGACAGACGCCGGTCCGCCGTGCACGTCCACGACAAGTGGGTATTTCTTGGCCGGGTCGTAATCGAGCGGAAAGACCAACCACCCCTGCACATCGTAAGCATCGCTTTTCCAGGACACACTTTCAGTTTTTCCCAATAAGGGCCGCACCGAGCTATTAACCGAGGTTAGAGGCTTCCAGGCGCCAATTGGTCCGGCAAAGACTTCGGGCGGGTGAGTGAACGAACTGCTGACTGCAGCAGTCGTCACTCCGTCATGGGCAACCGAAAGACTTCCCATCCACATGTTGGCGTTAAGAAACTCGTTCCCCGACCACAGTTCTTCGATTTTGTCAGTCCCAACGTCGACCCGGGTCACGGCGCTCTTACCTCGAGAGTCCTGCACGAACAAAATCTGCGCCGGTGAAGTCCATGCGAGCCAACTCGCCGAGCCCCGCAGTTTGGGAGTGACATTGCGAGGTTCGCCGCCGCTGGCATTGATGATAAATACGTCGCCGCCGGTTGACGCCTCATCGCTCATCAATCCAGCGATGAAGGCTATACTCTTGCCGTCTGGAGAGCAGCGCGGGATGGCGATTTGTAACGGCGGCTTGTAAATGGACGTCATCTTGCCGCCGGCAGAAGGAAGCGTGTACAACTGCGCGATCCACCAGTTGTTTTCGCCTGAGCCAGGAGCGGAGGTAAGTGCGAACGCGCTTCCGTCCGGCGCCCAGTCATATTCGTAGACGTACATGTCGGGCGGCGAAACCACCTTCGTCTCGGAGGTAGCCAGGGTAACGACCGCGATTCTCTGCTCGGCAATTTGTTCGTCGAACTCTCCAACGCGCGGCGGGGAAGCCTCGAGCGGATCCGAACCACCTGACGCACCCTCCGTGAACAGCACCGCGATCTTCTTGCCGTCCGGTGACCAACGGGGATCGTCCAGGTAACCTGTGAGCGAAGTCACACGCTTCGGTTTACTTCCCGAGCAGTTGCCGAGGTATAGCTGAGGCGCTCCGGCTTTTTCGGCGTCCGAAACAAACACGATCTGCCGGCTATCCGGAGACCAGGCCACGTCATGTTCCCTGGCATCTTTCCCACTGGCGACGGTGATGCGCTTGGGCTGTGCCGTGTCGTTTCGCGACTTGCAATAGATTGCGGTATTGCGCGAAGGCGCGCCACTGGCGTCCCGCAATAGCTCTACCCACGCGACCTGCGCTCCGTCCGGGGAAATGGCGACCTGTTCGAAGTCGCGAACTTTCGCAAGAGCGTGCACTGCAGCCGTCACATCTGACATTTCGGCTCGCGCGGGAAATGCGGCAAGAGAAAACATCAGCAGGAAGGTCATGCGCAAGACGGCAGAGGTTCCATTCATATATCCTTTTGATCCCTTTAGTGGGGCGAACCCCGGCTTTCATTTTTACAACTCCGACCGACGCTAAGAAGTCAAAGTAATTGGCGAACTCTTCAACTGGAATAGGTTCGAATTCGTCGCTGACCAGATCACGGATCTCGGCCACGGTTCGCCCGCCATCGACGAAATTAAGAGCTTCATACATCACGTAATGACCGCGGCGCGCCAGCGGAATTTTGCTGTCGAAATGTTCATCGCCGGTCTTATCGGCGAGCCACCATCGCCCGTACTCGGGCCGGTAGAAGTTGACCGGTCCGCGAATTGCCATGTTGCGTTCCGGAACCCTACTGTCTGCTGCCGCTGAAGCCGCCGCGTCCGCTCCCGATGCTGCCGGCATGCGGTTGGTCGCAAGCTTTTCTTCTTCGCGAAGTGTGGCAAGCGCTTTAGACAGCTCCTCCTTTTCGCCACCCTTCCCTACGAGTTCTGTTAGGGACTGCAAGGCTTGGGCTTCACGCGCGTAATCCAGATGCAGAAATGCTTGTGCATCGCGCCTCGCCTCCGGCAAGTGGGCATTCTGCAACAGCGAGTGTGCCCGCAACTCATTCTCTGCAAGACGCGCTTTCGCCTTGGCGACGGCATTGTCGATGTAAGCAGGAAGGTCGGCCGCCGTAGCTGAGGCGATTGCATAGGCTGACGCTGCCGCAACTATCACCCCGCGGCGCATTTGGGTTCGGATCTCCAACTTCAGGAGTGTCCAGCTGCGTTCCCAGAAAGACGTCGGGGAAGTCGCCCAACAGGATTGCCGGAATGCCGATGCTTGCCTCACCCGCATCTTCGTGGTCGCTCGGTCCCCAGAAGAGCTCGACGTTGTACCGGTAGTCGCTACGGCTGCCGAGGGGGTCAAACGTGGGATCGAGAAAACCCTCGGAAGGGCGCGGCCCGAGAAGGTCAGCATGGCGTATGGAGATCGTATTCTTTGTTCCCATGTCTTCGATCAAACTCTGAACAACGTCATCAAGAAAGGTCGGGTGCGAATAGGGCGCACGAAACAGGTGCGCGACCGCCTTCGTTCGCTGCTGGTCATAGCCGATCATGTCCACGTTGATCATCGCGAGAATGTGCTGAGCGTCCTCTGGGTGGGCGTGGAAATGCGAGATGATTCCGAAATGTTCTGGGCCCCACATGAATCGAATAGTTCTACGTGGCCGGGGTAGTTGCTGCGCCTGAATCAGGCCGTTCAGAACGCGCGCCACCTCCATGGTGCAGCCTACGCCCGTCAGATTATTTCCGCCGCCGGCATTGCGGTCATTGGTGTGTGCATATACAAGAACTGCAGGCAGACGAGGGTCCTGGCCGGGAATCTCGGCGCGCACTTCCGGGTATTCGCCGTTGCCGATATCGGCTTCGACGTCGGCCTGCACAACCAGAGGCTCCCCGGCTGCGAGGCGCTTGCGTAAGGATTCGCCGACACGATTCGACAAGGAAAACGCAAACGTCGTCTGCTCGCCGTGGGGTCCTTCCCACGGCTTGGGTTCCTGAAAACCTACCAGGTCGGGATAGTCCGCAGCGTCTATGTCGCGATCGATCACGATGCCGAGGGCCTTGTGCTCCCATACGGCCCGCCGCAGCACGACGCTGAGCGGGCCAGTAGCCAAGACGATTTTGCCTTCGACTTGTCGGCCCGCATACTCCTCTTCCCGTGTGCCCGTCCCTACGTCTATCAATGGGGCGCTCACGTTCGCATTCCGGCTCAGTCGAGCCAGGTAGACGCGGTGTGCGGCGAAGCTGGCCAGTAGCTCCTTTTGGGGCCTTTCAAGCCACAGTTCTGCCCGATGCGCTTCCCAGTATGGTTCTGTCCGGAACGCCCACACATACGTTTTACCGTCGGAAGGAAATCGCTCAATCTCGGCGTTTGCCAGTCCTACCCTGCGGGCCTCAAGCAGGAGATAGTTCGCGATTTGGTCGGCCCCCGCCGATGGCGCAAATCCGGAAAACTGGGTCAAGTTCCGGAAGTCGCCGAACGGGCGCTGTCCGGAGACGTTCGCGCGGATCATACGATACGCTTCCGGCGACAGTATTTGTCCTTGAGTTGCCGAGCCCACCAGAAGGAAGATCGCCACTAGCCACGCGTTTTTCATTTGCAATCCAGGAATTGATCTCCTTACCTTCGTTGCCGCGTTGACGTCAAGTTCAGCAATTCGTGGCCGCACATTGAAAAGTGAGCGGTTGCGGCCGATTTCGTATAGTAAAGCGTCGACGTCTTCCAAGTGTTGTACAGATGCAGCGACACCCGAAGGCCGTCATGCCGTGAAGACACGACGATTCCTTGCTTAGCCAACAGTTCGCACATCTCCGCTGCAGCCGTGCAGCGGATCACCACAAGAGGTCCAACGGTGGTTGGCGGTGTTTTGAGGGAGAGACCCAGCGAGGCAAGACCTTGCAGAAGATATTGCGTAAGCGACGCGACATGAGCTGCGATGGCCTCACGACCGACATCCTCGATCAATGCCAGACTTCTTTTCGCGGCGTAGATGTTGGGAATTGGCGGAGAGCCTCCTTCGAACTTCCGCGCGGTGGGTGCCCGATCCAGGTGTTTAACATCAAACGCAAATGGCTGCCGCTGCGCGAACCATCCCGTCATGGTCGGGATCAAGGTGTCTTGTAATTCTTTGCGGACGTAAAGGAAGGCTAACCTAGGCGGGCCCAGCAAGTATTTCAAAGTGCCGGTCACATAAAAATCCACTCCGATAGCACGAACATCAATGGGGCGCGTGCCACAATCCTGGTAATCATCCATTAAGAACCAAGCGCCCTCGCGGTGGGCTTTCTCGACAATTTCTCTCACAGGAGATCGATACCCATTGCTGAAGCAGATGTGAGTCACGCCTACAATACGCGTGGGGCGGTCGATGCTCCGTTCATAGGCGGAGAAAGGTATAGTGTCACCTTCTGCACGTACAAACTCCACTTCCGCGCCACGCTCCTGCTGGGCCAGCCATACGTGGCCGATAGTGGGAAATTCAAATTCGCCGAGGACGACCTCGGGCCAAGTGTGAGAGTCGAAGGCGCTGGCAATCGAGCCGATCGCAGCTGTCTTCGACCCAGAGATCCTAAGGCGAGCCGTACCGATGCCAGCTTTCCAGGTAATCCCGGAAGCCTTGTTCCACGGCATCCGACAAGGCTCCCTGAGAGCAACTATTCAAGTAGATGTTCTCGCGAAGTAGAGGAAACCGGGAACGGACTTGCTTTAACGCATCGTCGCCTCGCAACGCCCCCCTTTTTGCATAGATCCGTCACGCCATCCCTTACAGAAACCGCACGTCACGGCGGGCGAGATCGAGTACCTTCTGCTTCCCTCCGATGATGTGTTCGCGCATGAGCCGCCGGGCAAGCTCAGGATCGTTGCGCAAGATGGCTCGAAGGATGCCCATGTGTTCCCGCGCCGGAATCTCTCCGTAGTAACGCACGTCAATCGCGTCAGTGGCCGCAAACATGATGCGCTCCGTTTGTGCGCGCATTTGCGCTACGGCTCTTACCAGCAAAGCATTGTGGGTCAGTCGAGCGATGCCGAGATGGAAAGCGGTGTCAGCCTCGATGAACGCGCCGAATTCTCCCTCACGTTCGGCGCGGAAGCAGGCGGATGATTCCAACTCCGCAAGTGCCTGCGGCGGAATCTTGGCGCCACATAAGAGTTCGGCGCAAGCACACTCGACGGCGGCACGGTATTCGTAAACATCGTTCATTCCCTGAATCGTGAGCTGCGTCACGAAATAGCCGCGATTGGCGATGATCCGGACCAGTTCTTCTTCTTGCAGCCGTACGGCCGCCTCGCGCACCGGAGTACGGCTCGCCGTGTACTTGTGCGCCAGATCCTTCTCGGTGAATGCCTGACCAGGCCGCAGGACTCCGGTAATGATGTCTTTTTTCAGAGCGGCGTAAACCCGTTCGGTCAGAGGTAACTTTGGTTCACTTACAGGCAGGGTAGAGGCCACCGGACCCTTGGTCTCCGCACGTCGAGAGGCAGCTTTCATAAGTCCAGTGCCAGCGCGAGGAGTATAGCAAGATCGTATGCATACATAAAGTATACAAGTAAGATTATCGTTGACATGGCAGACGACTGGTGTTAGTTTCCCGGCGGTTAGCTGGAGTTGTGAACTGCTTGTCGCTGCGCGGCCCGCGTTGGACTGCGCCGAGGGGGCGAATTATGAACATCCGCAGTTCTTGCCGGGCCGTCGTCGTGTCAGCATTCGTGTTTTTCTTGCTGGCACCGGTACTCGTGCAGGGGCAGCTGCCTAGCAATGGCGAAGTGACGGGCATCGTCGTGGACGCCAGCGGGGCAGCTGTCCCTGGTGCGAGCGTGTCCTTGATCGATACGGCTACTTCCGCCTCGCAGCGTTCGAAAACGGATTCCTCGGGGAATTTTGTCTTCCACGCGGTGGTTCCCGGTACCTACGACCTGACCGCCGCAGCAAGCGGTTTCCAGAAAGCAGAGGTGCGGGATGTGGTCGTGCTTGTCGGCAAAACAACCGATCAGCATGTGAAACTCGCGATAACAGGCGGTAAAGAAGTGGTGGAAGTCTCGGCCGAACCGCCCGTACTTCAGGGATCCCGGTCAGAGATAGGTCAGGTAATAGAGCGAAAGGAACTCGATTCGCTCCCTCTAAAGACGCGGGACTTCTCGGATCTCGCGACCCTCGTTCCACAAGTGGTGCGGACTCCCGTGATCGACCCAACCAAGCAGCGCGTCGGTAACATTAGCGTTGCGGGCACAGGTGGACGGCAGTCGAACGTGTATGTCGACGGCTTCGAGAACTATGATTTCGTTATCGGCGGACTCGCTTACGACGTCAGTCCCGATGCCATCCAGGAGTTCAACGTCGTAACCACTCGCTTCACGGCGGAGCAAGCGCGCTCGATGGGCGCGCTCATCAATATTGTGGAGCGGTCGGGCACGAACCGTCTCCATGGCTCGGGATTTTTCTTCTTCCGCAACCAAGATCTTAGTGCTCTCGATTATTTCCAAACCACCAAGAGTGATTTCCATCGTTATGAATCGGGCGGCGCCATTGGGGGACCGGTTAAGAAAGACAAGTTCTTCCTGTTTGGCACTTTTGAAGACCACCACGAACTGGACACCGGGATCGTGAATACCAATGGGCACTATCCTCAGTTCGAAGGCAACTTCCCATTGCCGTTCCGTCGTGATTTTGTCACCACGAAGGCGGATTACAACATCAACAGCCGGCACCGGCTGTCTTACATTTTTAATCTGGATGATTTCAACGCAGCAGAGAACGTGGGCGGGATCCGCGCATTGTCAAATGGTCGCCACGACATCACCAGGACTAGTTCGAATGCGGCCAGTGAGACCTGGGTCATATCTCCCAACAAGGTAAATACGGTCGGCTATCAATATTTTCACTTCAATAACCTGTTGCAGTCCTTCTCTCCTCCCAGCCCACAATTTACGAGGCCCGATCTCATCACCGGGGAGCGCACCGGCGACCCCCAGGGCACGACCGAAGTTCGCTCGCAGGTGCGCGATGACTTCGTTTGGTCGAAAGGCAGCCACAGTATCAAGTTAGGCGGCGAATATCACCACGTCAACGGCTCGGCGTTCATCGACTTTGCCACGCATGGACAGTTCATCTTCTTCACCGATGCCCCATTGGATGCTCCTAACGCCGACCTCCTGGTGCAGAGCGCATGCAACACGCCGGGATGCGAAATGGGAGATCTTACAAGCCAGATTCTCGGCTTCTATATGCACGATGATTGGAAGGTACTTCCCAATCTGACCCTTAATGTGGGGCTTAGATGGGATTACTTCAGCAATGAGAATAATAAGAACTTTGACGGGATTCTAGGATTACTCGCGCCTCCCGGCAGTCGCCATTCCAATAAGAAAAACTTCTCGCCACGCATTGGCTTCGCCTACGATCCGTTCAAGAAAGGCAAGTTCGTCATCCGTGGTGGCTACGGCATCTATTACGCGAACATCAATCTTCTGGATGGCATCGTGGAGCGCGGATTTGATGGGAGGAATATCGGCTTCCGCGTCTTCTTCAATCCCGGCGCAATTAACATCGCTAATCCGTTCCCAGGTTTGACTCCACAACAGGTTCACGACCAGTTCTTCGGTCCGCCACAGGACCCACTGGGTGCGCTTGACAACAATTTGCGCACGCCCTACGTGCAGTACTGGTCCGGTGGCTTTCAGTGGGACCTCAGCAAGGGGTTCGTGCTGAGCGTGGATGGCGTCCACTCTCTGGGCCTCAAAGGAATCCTTTCACGAGACAGCAATGTTGACCCGGCATTCAACATCGCCGTGCCGGCAGCGCCTTTGTGCCAGCAGTTCGGAATGTCGGTATGCAGTCAGTTTGGGGCGACTACCTGGATCAGCAACGGTGATACTTTGAAGTACAACGCCTTCATCATCGCGTTGAACAAGAGCCTGTCGCAACGCTTCCAGTTCAACACGTCCTACACATTGTCGAAAGCCGAAAACCTCTACAACGAAACCGTGGGTTCAGGTGGAGACAACCTCTCCAATCCGTTCAATTACCAGGCGGACCAGGGAGCCGCCGTCACTGACCAACGGCATCGCTTCATCTTCAGTGCGATCGTCGACCCCAGTCACTTGCCTCCGTTCTTTGGCAACGGATGGGAGCTAGCCCTGATTTCGAGCTACAACACGCCACTGCCCTACGACATTACCGCGGGCACTCAGTCCGATGGGATTACCCCGCTGCGTCCGGTGGGAATTACCCGCAACGATGGTAACCGTGCATCGCAGTCCACGTTGTTGGCCCATATCAATGCTTATCGTGCAAGCCAGGGGTTGCCTCTCATCAACCGGCAGCTGACGCCGAATGATCTGAACTTTCGCTCCACAGACCTGCGGCTCAGCCGGACGATTGCGCTCGGCGAGCGCTTCCGGCTTCGCTTGCAGGGCGAGGTGTTCAACCTCTTGAACTCTCCCAACTTCATCTCGAACAGCGGGCACGCTGGGTTCGGCGTGTCTGGAATCGTGGGAGACGCGAACTCCTCGTCTGTCGGCTTACCGACTTCCACGCCCGGTGTACTCGGCGTCGGGGGACCTAGAGCGTTCCAGTTGTCGGCGCGGGTTTTGTTCTGACACGCACCGCCCGGGGCCATGAGGTGCTGGCCGCCGCCGTTCGAGCTAGTACGGGACGTCTAAGGAACCCAACTCCTTATCCCGTCCGAAGGAATGGGTAACCATGCCACGAGAAATCGTCTTTTTCCTGTTGATCGTGAGCGCCGTGGCCAACGCCACTAGTCAGAAAGCGTCGCCTACCATCATCGACCTCACGGACACGATCCGCGTCGGGATGGTCGAGGACTCGATCGGGGATGCGGCGATGAAGGCCTTCGGGATCGACGAAGTCTCTATGAGTCCCGAGATGACTTTCCAAAAGACAACCGGACGGTCTACGCGGATTTGCCTTTCCAGTCAGATTGGGACCCACATGGACGCCGGGGCGCATGCCGATCCCGATGGTTGGCCGGTCAATGAGGCTCCACTGGATCACTTGATTGTTCCGGGCGTCGTTGTGGACGTTCGTGCTAAGACGGACGAGGAAGGCATCACGCCAGCCGACCTTGAGAAATACGACATCCGCCCCGGGGACGCCGTGCTCTTCCTGTTCACCTATGCCAAGCCCAAGCCAGGCGCGATGTTCACACAATCCTTCCTCACTGAGGAAGCCGCGGAATGGCTGGCGAAGCATGGGGTACGATGCGTTGGCAGCAACACGCCGGGCTTGGAGGACCATAAACGCGGCGCCCGTGAGCACTGGATGGACCCGGCAAACCAGAAGCAGGCATGGCCGGTTCACAAAATACTGCTCCGGCGTCACATCCCTATCATTGAGGGCCTTACCAATCTCGACAAACTGGTCGGAAAGAAATTCCAGTTTATTGGACTTCCACTGAAGATTGAGGGAATCGATGGCGCCCCGGTTCGTGCACTGGCTGTACTTGATTAAGTGGCGCTGGAGTTGGAGCCACCGCTACTGATCCCGCAGCAAGGAACAATGCCCGTTCGGCTAGGTAAGAAACGAAGTCTCGGAGCCTCTCTTGTGCTTTGGGGGGTGGCAGTACTTGCGGCGACGTGTGTCGCCCAGGACGCGCTCATCCACGCGGGGCATCTTATCGACCCAGGAAGTAACACGGTCGCACAACACCAGTCAATCCTGGTCCGTGCGGGTAAGATCGCGGCAATAGGCGAAAACCTTCGGGCTCCTGCAGGCGTCCAGGTCATCGAACTTTCTGATTCCTGGGTTCTGCCTGGGCTGGGCGATGCCCATCAACACATCACCATGGACTTCCCGTCCGCGTCGGCAAAAGGCTCGGTATGGGAGGGCCTTCGATTAAATCAGAGTACGGCGGAGCGCACTCTTCGAGGGATTCGTAATGCCGGGGCGCTGCTTGTTGCCGGGTTCACGATGATCCGCGATGTAGGCAACGCAGCCGAGTACGCCGATACCGAGGTGCGCCGCGCGATCGAACGCGGCTGGTTCCCAGGTCCCACTATGCTCAATGCCGGAAAGATCATCACCCCTTTCGGGGGACAGGATCCCGGCACCGCCCCAGAGCGGGGGAGATGGTGGCACGACGAATACATCGACGCGGACACTGCCGAGCAGATTCGAGCGGCAGTGCGTCGCAACATTTATTACGGAGCCACGGTTATCAAGCTGGCAGCAGATTCGAACGCGTATCATTTCAGCGAAGAGCAGGTCCGCGCTGCTGTAGACGAAGCACACCGGGCCGGCTTGACCGTTGCCGTCCACGTTTATGGCGGCGAGGCAGCCCGCAACGTCATTCTTGGCGGAGTGGACTCCGTCGAACACGGCTACGAGTTGACCGACGAATTGCTTGATCTGATGAAGCAGAAGGGTACGTATATGGTGGCAACGGAGATGTCAGCCCAGAATGCGATGATGCTGTTTGGCGATATAGGCATGGACGCAAAGACGTTTCACGAACGTAGCCTGCAACGGCTTCAGCGGGCCTACCGGCACGGCGTCAAGATGGCTTTCGGAACTGACGCCAGTCTGGATCTTACCGACAGCACGCGGGCGAACCAGATCCTGCAGCAGGCGGAAACATGGCAGGAAGCAGGTCTTCCACCCCAATTCATCTTGAAGTGTATGACGGTCAACGTTGCTGATCTGATGGGTGTAAGAAAATCCCGGGGCGCGATTCGGGCCGGACTTGCCGCCGACATCATTGCGACAGCGGCGAACCCTTTGGAGAACATTGCAGCGCTGCAGAAGGTGAATTTTGTCATGAAGGACGGCAAAGTGGTTCGTGACTCGCGTGCGACGGTACGACACTGAAGTAGTGAGGAACCACGTATGCCCGGCAATTTCTTTATGTGGGCCAGAAGGGCAAAACTTGTTCTCTGCAAATTTCAAGCAGGAATATTCGGTTTTCTATATCGCAAGGAGAAACGATGAAGGCTTGCAAGTTAACTCGTATGCTGCTGCTGCTGATTTCTGTGCTGACTTTGACTGTGGGTGCCCTCGCCCAGCAACAGGCTGCTCCGGTGGCGCCACTCGACCAGCCGGGACACATATTCACGGTTACGATGCTGAAAATCGAGCCCAGCCGGATAAGCGAATTCCTGGATTTCTGGCAGAAGGAGTTTGTTCCTCTGGAAAAGAACATTCCGGAAATTCTAAGCTCAAAGATTCTCCAGCATCGCTGGGGACCTTCGGATTACATGGTATTCGTCATTCATGAATACAAGGACCTGGCCGGCATTGAAAAAGCTCAGAAGCAGCAAGAAGGGGCCATTCAGCGTGCTTCTGCCACAGATCCGCAGGCGGCTGAGGCTTTCAAAAAGTTTCAGACCTTTGTGCCCGGACATGTGGACTACATCATGTTTGCTCCTGACCGGGTACGCAAGTACGGGACGCAGGAATAAGGGCTTCTCCTCGTCTGCGTTTGGATTTCCCGCATAGCTAGTTGAGAGAAGGGATTCTCGATGAACCCAAAGCTGCGATACGCAACGGTTGGATTACTGGCGTGCGTGCTGTGTGCGCATGTCCTGGAGGCTCGCACTCACGTCATCAAGACCGGCCCTGAAACCGTCGAGTGGGGATACTACGATGCTTCGAAGAAACCGGTTGCGGTGATTGATTCCGGCGACATTGTGCAGATTGAGAGTCCGCTGGCCGGTTCACGAGAGATGGAAGCCTTTGGCATGGCGGATTTGATTACGCCGGAAATGCGGGCTCTCGAAGCCGGAGTTCCGAACAGCGACAAAGGACCCGGGGCCAATATCCTGGTCGGCCCAGTTTACGTGAATGGAGCCGAACCCGGGGATGTGCTCGAGGTCAAGATTTTGACACTCGAACCCATGGACAATTATGGCGTGAACCTGTTCGTCCAGGGACACGGAGCACTCTCCGACGACCTTCCTCGCATGAGAGTGAAAACTATTCCCCTCGACAAAGCACGCAATGTTGCGGTGTTTGCGCCGGGCATCGAGCTTCCGATAAGACCGTTCTTCGGTACCATGGCAGTCGCCCCGCCCGTCATGCTGGGAAGGATCAGTGATTCACCGCCGGATTATTACGCGGGCAATCTCGACAATAAGGACTTGGTTGCTGGTACGACCCTATACATTCCTGTGCAGGTCAAGGGTGCACTCTTCAGCGCCGGGGACGGGCACGCCGGGCAAGGCGACGGAGAAGTGGACGGTACTGCCAATGAAGTCGCGTTGCGGGGAAAGTTCCAACTGACGGTTCGCAAAGACTTGCATTTCCAGTGGCCCCGCGCCGAGACGCCCGATTACTACATGACCATGGGGTTCAGCCCTGACCTGAATCGGGCCGCGGTTCAGGCGGTGCGGGAGATGGTTGATTTTCTTTCATTGAAATTCCATCTGAGCCCGGAAGATGCTTACATGTTGACCAGCATGGGTGCTGATCTGCACGTGACCCAGGTTGTAGACGGCACAAAAGGCATTCACGCGATGATCTCGAAGAAGATCTTCGTTCAGCACTGAGTCATTTTGATCAGATTCGGCCTCATCCAAGATTCACAAATGCTGGTTGAAACTTTTTGATCTTGTTTTACCACGCGATAAGGAGGCGTTTTTCTTGTGAAATCACGACTCTCCCGCCGATCGCCGCATGTCTTGGCGGTGTTTCTGTTTTCATTGACCGCGGTGGTTACGTCGTCAGCTCAGGAACTGCTCTCCCGCGATGCGTATCGCTTGATTAGGGAGAATGCCTCCGGCGAGTTACCGTTCGCAGACTTCCGCAACATCGTACGGTTTTCGGGTTATGCTCCTTCACCGGGATCAGATCAAGTTGCCGAATACCTCGCCAGCCGTGCGAATGCCATGCGGATGACCAACGTCCAGATTGAGAAATATCCTGCCGATGGCAAGAGCTACAGCTGGGCTTTCAGGACTGAACCGTCATGGGAAGGCCGTGAAGCCGAACTTTGGGTAGTGGAACCTGATTCGGAGTTGCTCGCGAGTTTCGCCTCGAGCAAGACGGTACTGGCTCGCCAGAGCCGCAATGCGGATGTCACTGCGGCCTTGGTGGACGTGGGTGACGGTACCCGACCGCAAGACTACGATGGCAAGAACGTTGAAGGATGTCTCGTTCTTGCGACTGGGGGTCTGCCAGCCGTGACTCGGCAGGCGGTGTGGGAACGCAAAGCCGCGGGGGTGGTTTACTACCGGACGGCCAGCGCCATTGACTACCCCGACCTGTTCAGTTCGCTGGATTTCGCACCATGGTATGGACCACACGGGGAGAATCCCCCCTTCGCCTTCTCGCTTTCCTATCGCGTCGGCGACGCGCTTCGCACTCGGTTGGCTGCAGGAGAAAAAATTGTGCTGCACGCCCACGTACGAGCCGATGTTGGCGCGGGCAACTACAATGTGGTTCGGGCAGAGATTCCGGGCACTAATCCCGAGCTTCCCGTGGTTCTGGCTTACGCTCACGACAATAGCCGGAACACCGGGGGCGCCAACAACCTTACTGGCGTCGGTTGTAACCTCGAAGTAGCTCGCGTCCTCACTACGCTCATCGCCCAGGGCAAACTACCGCGTCCGGTACGCACCATCCGCTTCATGTGGGGTCCGGAGCATTATGGAATCACCGAACATTTTCGTGGCCATCCCGATGACATGGCGCGAATCGAGGCAATTGTAAATGTTGACATGATCGGCTACAGCCAGAGTCGAGCAGGCGCGGTATTTCACCTGTATCGCACACCTTGGTCACATCCGTCATTTATGAATGACGTGGTGCAGGAGTTTGTGGAGCGCATAGGCAACGAGAACGCCATCTCCATCCGCAACGCTCATTTTCTTGCGGCCCGGCCGACCGAAGGCTTTCTCGATCCGCTATTTGCCCCCACTGGAAGCCGTGAGCAGTTCCATTACAACATCGAGGAATTCTGGGGCCCGAGCGATCATGAAGATGCCAGTGACGGGAGCATAGGAGTGGCCGCCGTCCTGCTTAACGACTTCCCCGATGTATTTCTTGGAACCCAGGACGACAGGCCCGAACTGGCGGGAGATCCGACGCAGATGCGCCGGGGGGTCGCCCTGGTGGCCAGTTCCATCTACGCATTGGCCTCTGCGTCAACTGCCAACGCTCAGGCGCTCGTCCATAATTCCGTCACCAAGGCCGAAGCGCGGCTGGCCCAAGATGCGGCCAGGGCGTTCGCGATGGTAGATGCCGCGAAGCCGGATGCGCTGAACGCTGCGCATCAAGAAGCCCGCAATGTGATCCGCCATGCTTATGCTCGCGAAGTGGCTTCCCTTACCAGCACGAAGGACGTGGTTGGCAGCGCTGCCTTCCAATCTTTGGCGGAACCTGTGATCTCCGACTGGAACGCTCAGCAAGAACGCGTGTTAACGCAAATCGATCAGGCGGCTGCGGGTGTCGCCAGCCACGCAGGCCTTGCCAATTTCAAGCCGGTTCCGCCCTCTTTCGACAAGAAGTTTGCCGCCGAGATCCCGGTGCGAGACCCGCAGATTCGTGGGCCAGTGAATTTTTTTCGAACCGAATACGGGCGTTGGTGGCTGATCGAGAAGACTGGAGATGAGCACTTCGAACAGCAGGTCCCCCTGTCAAAGTATGGGCACTACACGTTGTACGAAGCCCTTAATCTCGTTGACGGCAAGAGAAGTGTGGCGGATATCCGCGATTTCATCAGCGCCGAATACGAGCCAGTAAATGTTCAAGATGTGGACCAGTACTTTCGCTTCCTTGAATCTGTCGGCGTTGTCCACATGAAAAAGACTGGGGCAACGAGCGCTGAGTAGCGGCTATACGGAGAGACTCGGCAAGAGCGCACGGCGTGCGGGACGCCTGGAGATTTTCATGTTAGCGACCAAACCTGAAGCTGCCACCACCTTTCCGATCAGCTGGGTGCGCGAACAATTTCCGGCTTTGCACGGTGAGCCTCGAACCGTGTTCTTCGACAATGGCGCGGGCTCTCAGGTCCCGCAGTGGGTGCTGGATGCTGTCCATGATCATTTGCTCCGTCGAAATGCCCAGCGCGGAGGCCGATACCGTCAATCCAGGGAAGTTGATACGGTCCTCAGCAAGGCGCGTGAGAGCGTGGCCACCTTCCTGAATGCGAGAGAACCGGAAGAGATAGCTTTTGGCATGAATGCTACCTCTTTCATGCGTCTCATAAGCCTGGCGATCGGATACGCACTTGGGCAGCGGCGCGAGATTGTCATTACAGACTTGGATCACGAGGCGAACATTGCCACCTGGCTGGCCCTCGAGCACGCGGGAGCATCCATCCGCTGGTGGAAAGTTCGCCGGGATGGTGCCCTCTACGTCGAGGATCTTGAACAGATACTCACGCCGAATACTCGGCTCGTGGCTTGCACCATGGCTTCGAACGCGATTGGTTCCGTGCTAGGCATCCGCGCGATTGCGGAGCGAACACACTCCGTTGGAGCCGAACTTTTTGTTGATGCAGTTCATTTTGGCCCCCACGGACTAATTGATGTGCAGGAACTAGAGTGCGATTATCTGGTCTGCTCCGGCTACAAGATTTTTGGCCCTCACATGGGCTTCCTGTGGGGAAGGCGGGCGGCGCTGGATGCGTTACCTACATTCCGTGAGGATTTCATTCCCGACACGGCGCCGGCAAAATATGAGATTGGTACCTATGTCTATGAGAATGTTGCCGGCATGCAGGCAGCGATTTCCTACCTTGGGGAACTGGGCAAGCGTGTAAAAAATGGCACCGGCAGTGCCGGCGGAAGATCCGCGTTTACTGCGGCCATGCATGCCATTCGTGAATACGAAATCCGGCTTTCGAGCGCGTTGCTCGCGGGGATGGCGAAAATCGCCAACATTACCGTGTACGGGCGCAACAAGCCGTCGGACGCAGATTCGCGAGTTCCCACGGTGTGCTTCAACGTTGGCAACGTCCGTCCCCAAGCTGTTACCGAAAGACTGGCAGCGCGTGGCATAGCAGTGAGAGATGGCCATATGTATTCCCCTCGTCTGATGCGTCGCTTGGGACTTTCAGATACGTCGGGGGCCGTACGGGCATCGTTGGTGCACTACAACACGATCGAAGAAATCGACTCGCTGCTCCACGAATTGCAAAAATATCGTTAGTGCCAGATAGCCTGCCGGCAAAGAGACTTCCGAAGATGGCTGACAGCAAAGGCATTGCCGCGTTCGCCAAGAGTGTGGAATCGGATTATTCGCCGGAGGCGGGGCTTCACCGTCGGCTGACCGAACGGCAACTTTCCATGATCGCCATCGGCGGCGCCATTGGAGTGGGCTTGTTCTTAGGCACCAGCATCAGCATCAGCCTTGCGGGTCCCGGTCTTATCGTTACCTATTTGTTAGGAGCAGTGATCGCGGTGGTGGTGGCTTACGTGATTGCCGAGATGGCCGTGGTCCATCCTGCGGCGGGTTCATTCGGTGTCTATGCGGAAAAGTACCTGCACCCTTGGGCAGGCTTTGCGGTGCGCGCCACTTATGGCATCGTGCAAGTTATTGCCATCGGCGCGGAGGTTACGGCTGTAGCCATTTATTTTGCATTTTGGTTTCCCGCGGTCCCTCAGTGGATATGGGTCGGTATCGCTTCGGTCTTCCTGGTGACGCTGAACGCACTGCAAGTCAACCGCTTTGGAGAGTTTGAGTACTGGTTCGCGCTGATCAAGTTCGTGGCCATCGTATGTTTCATTGGAGTCGGCGCCGCGCTGATTGTTGGCCTAGGTCACCGGCCAGCTTTGGGAGTGGTAAATTTCACGCGTTATGGCGGTTTCTTACCTTTTGGCTGGCGAGGGGTATGGCTCGCGCTGCCACTTGTCATCACGAGCTATATGGGGATCGAAGTCATCGCGGTCACCTCCGGCGAGGCGGAGAATCCGGAAAAGTCGATTCCACGCGCCATGCGTAATATCGTGTACCGATTAATCATCTTCTATGTACTCGCCGTGACGGTCATGCTGGCGCTGGTTCCATGGAATCACATGGGAACCGGCGGATTGAACGGAAGCCCGTTCGTGCGCGCCTTCGCCATGGTTGGAGTCCCCTATGCCGCCGGCATCATGAACTTTGTTGTAATCTCAGCTGCACTGTCGAGCGCGAACACAAACTTGTATCTGTCGACGCGAATGTTGTTTTCACTCTCTCGAGGAGAGTACGCACCGGCTTGGATCGGCGGTCTGACTTCAGGAGGCGTGCCGCTGCGAGCGTTGGCAATCTCGACCGGGGGGATGATCGCTGCCATCATTCTGGCCTTCTACAACCCAAAAGGTGCATTCCTCTTGCTCTACGGCACCGCCGTCGCGGGTATGTTTTTCGTCTGGCTAGTCATCCTCGCCAGCCATCTGCAGTTTCGGAAAGCGCTCGGAGCCAGGGTGAGAGAACTGCCGTTACGAGTGCCGTGGCACCCTTACCCGACGCTCTTTGCGATGTTCCTCATAGTGGCGATCGCTATCAGTACAGTCTGGGTACATGGGCTGACATATACGGTTCCGACTTATGCGGTGCTGCTGGTAGTTGTGACCGGCGTCTATATGCTTTTCGTCGCCCGCCGTAGTCGATCTATTTCTTCGAGCTGAACAGGGAGGACATTGCCAAAGGACAGCCAGCGTTGGGCAATTTTTGCTACCGCGGTAATCAGCACCAGCATCGGTATGATGATCTGGGCTGCGGTCTTTCCATTGCGCCATGTGGAGAGGTTGTTGGCGATATCTGTGGCGATCCGCCGAAACTGAAGGAACAGGCAGATGATCCTCCTCACGCGGTTTTTCGTCCTTGATCTCGTCCGTGGTCCGCTGAGACAGGCTTTGAGTGTTGCGCTTGATGGCAGAAAAAACAGGGCAGGCAGTAGACGTGACATACACTAGAGGTTTCTGCGTGTGGTTCGCATATTTCGATGCCGCAGTCAGAACATTGCGTGCTGGCCGTTCTTGAACAGGAATAGCCGACCGCATCTGCCAAATTTCTTACTTCCACGACTTCGCAGCGTTCTGGCATAGAGGCTAAAACCCCCTTTTCTCGGCAGCGTTCCGATCAGATACGCCCGGATAGCGTACCGAACATCAGGTATGCGTATGGAGGCCACGGCCCAACAGGACCATGACCCAATGCAAATTGCAACAAAAGGTCAGGAACATCTGTCAATCCAGAAAACGGCAACATGAGATTAATCTGTTGGTTCGCTGACGGGATCCGCACGAGTTTTGCATTATTTGATGGTGCGACGAAGAGAATGCCTTGAAGCGGCTGTGTCTCATCAAAAGGATAGTTTAAACAAATGTCCTGATGTTCAAATTTTGAGATAGCAGCATAGTGGCTCGGATGCTGAAACAAGGCACGACACAGCTCTTGCTGTTCAACAATCGTTCGCAGAGAGTCACGCAGCAAGCGCTCACCTGCAACATTTATGCGACCTGAAGCGTGAAATGAGACCTTTGGGTTTTTGCGAAGTTCGGGATCACTGACATCTTGTCCTTCTTCGTATCGGACCGAAAGGCTGGAGCCGCTTACGTCCTTCGTTCCTTTGCGTAGGACTGAAACGTCTGTGTAGCGCGGGCCAAGGTAGATGCTCCCATCTTTTTTCACCATCAGCCAGAAGATTGGCCGCCAAGCGTTT
>QIAR01000010.1 GCA_003225595.1 Acidobacteriota bacterium
CGAGTTGCTCGGGAAGCATCTCTGGGAACGGACTTCCGTCTGGATGAATGGTTCGGAAGGACGACATCCCAACAGGCGTGGCAGCTGTTCGCAGTCGCGTTTTGTCTCTTGTACGTGTGCAGTTCAAATATCCCGTCCACTGGGTAAATAGAAACCTGCGCGTCGCACCGAAAAGGGCCACCGTGCGCTCAAAATCCTCTCGGAAAGAGTGCGCACTGGAAATCTCCGAGACCGGCTCGCCGCCATTCGGGTTCGACAGGTCCGCGCGGTAAATGACGGAGCGGTTCGTCACTCTCAGCGGGACAGCGGCAGTGGCATGCTCACAGACACATGCTCCACTGACTTTCCTAATGTAATCACCATTGCAGCAGCATTACTCCGCAAGTGACGAGTGTGGCTCCCGCCCAGCGGCGCCATGTGACATCCTCCTTGAGGACGAGCTTCGCGAGCAACGTTTCCAGCAGATAGCTGATTGCCGTTGCGGGTACGGCGAAACTCACATTCGATATAGAGAGTAGCGACAACAGCGCAAAAAACGACACGGCCAGTACCGCCTGTCCGCCAAGCACCAGCGGGTTTCGAAAGATTCGCACGACCATATGCCCCAGCGACTGCGGATCCAGCTTCTCCACTTCGCCTTGGCGCTTCATCCCTGCCGTGATCAGCACTTCGCCCAGCGTGTTGCAGATACCGATAATTCCAACCAGAATCCACTTCATCGCAGATGCTCCGGCCGGCGTTTGGTGGTGCGCACAGGGGTCTCTCCTACCAGCACTGCGCCCAGCGTGATCACCACAATTCCCGCCCACCGCACCCCAGAGATATGGTCGTGCAGCAAAAAACGCCCGGCGGTGGCGATCAGCACATATGCGCTCGCTGTGACCGGCATTACAAAGCTAAGGTCGGCTCGGCTCAGCAGCGCCAGGTCAATGATCATCCAGACGACCAGTATGCATACCCCCGCTACCGTCCATGGATTAGCAAAGACACGAACGTAATCCAGCGGCGAAGCGGAGACAATCTTGCCCACTTCGTGCATACCCCGGCTTAGCGACAGGTTTCCCAGAACGTTGGTCATGATCACCACTAACGTCATCACCCAGGTCGTATGTACTTCAATTGGATTTCCCGACTTCATTCGCATGCCAACAAATCGAACAGCTTCGATTGGATGTGCAAAACCGGCGTGATGCTCCACAGCCCCGCGTAACCCAGTTGAAATCGCAAAACCAGAACCAGGAACCTGCTCCACTCGACTTGCCTGTTGCGATGCTCGGCAGCATAGCTATCGAATGGCAACTGGACAAGTCATAAGTGTGTGCCCACTGCTGGCAAAGCCAAGACTCGGAGAACCTGACTTCATTCCACCCGCTGGCCGTTGGAGTTTTCCACCTTCCCAATCCACGTGAACTACCACGGGCTTTCTGGCAAAGAATACCGTGTGCTAGGTGTGAAAGGGCTCAAATCAGACGTGGAAGCTGGTTAAATCCGGATGCGATGAGGCACGATTCGAAAATAGGCTAGCCAGTCCAATTCAGTTTCGAATCGTCCAGCGAACGAGGTGGGTGTATCCTGACTTTTCGCGTATGAGAAGTATTATCTTCTGCTGTGTACTTCTGCTCAGCCTGCTCGCGATTGCGGACTCTGCTTTCGTGCAAGCCCAGACCCAACCGAATGCCAAGCTCGCCCAGTACTTCTTTGTGGTTTTGAATCGCCCCGCCAATGCTCCCCAACTCAGCAAAGAAGCGGGTGAAAAGCTTCAGGAAGAGCACATGGCTAACATCCAGCAGATGGCTGCCGAACACAAACTCGTGATCGCTGGGCCATTCACGGATGACACGGCGCTCCGTGGCATCTTTGTGTTGCGAGCGGAATCAGCGGCGCAGCACAAGAGTGGGCCAATAGAGATCCGGCGATCAAAGCAGGCCGACTGGCCGCTGAGGTGCACGGACCGTGGCTCATCGACCCCAGCGCCATTCACGATCCAGCCGAGCCTCCGGGGATGGAACAGTACACGCTTGTGTTGATGAAGCGCGGGAAAAAATGGGACCCCAATGCGCCGGGTTTTATGGACGTGATGAAGCAGCATCCTGCTTTCGTCAAGCAGATGACAGAGCAGGGAAACATGGCCATTGCTGGGCCGTTCCCGTTCAGCGATCCGGGCGAGCTACGGGGAGTCGCCATCTTCCGCGTTGGGTCAGAGCAAACTGCCAAGCTGACGCAAGACGATCCGACCGTCAAAGCTGGTCTGCTGAAGGCTGAAATCCATCCATGGATCACAGGCAAAGGGGTGTTGGCACCGGGGCAGTCGCTGCAATAACTACCTTTTGACACTCCCAAAACAGAGGTCAGGTCGAGTTTTCCCGCAGCCTGCTAAACTAAGCGGTCAGAGTTACAATTTAGTAAGATCATTGCAATATACCTTGCAAAATCCAGATTGTGGTAGAAGCCGTTTGGAATCTCCCATGAAAAAGCTCCTCCTGTTGTCGGCGCTTGTTTGCCTTGTCCCCCTGTCTGCAGTCTTAAAAGCGGATACAGTTGTCGAGGAAATCATCGCCCGCGTAAACAACCAGATCATTACTCGGTCAGAATACGTGCGCAGTAAAGACCAGCTCAAGCAGGAATTGCAACAGCAAGAGCCGGGCCAGGCAGACAAACTGTTCGCCGAAAAGCAGAAAGACGTATTGCGAGACCTGGTCGATCAGCAACTATTGCTGGACAAGGGTAAGGACCTGGGCATTACCGCCGATACCGAACTGGTGAAGCGACTCGATGAGATGCGTAAGCAGATGAACCTGGAATCGATGGAGGATTTGGAAAAAGCCGCCACGACGCAGGGTGTCTCCTACGAAGACTTCAAACAGAACCTGCGCAACCAGATCATCACCCAGCAGGTCATCGGAAAAGAAGTCGGCTCTCACATGTCAATCACCAAGGAAGAAGAGCAGAAGTTCTATGACGAGCACAAGGAGGAGTTGCAGCAGCCTGAGCAGATCAAGTTAAGCGAGATCCTGATTTCGACTCAGAAGGCTGCGACCCCTGCCAGCGAGAAATCCGCGAACCAGGCGCCCATCTCCGATGACCCGCAGCAGCTTGCCGCCGCCGAGGCCAAAGCTCAAAATCTACTGGCGCAAATCCGTAAAGGCGCCAGCTTTGAAGATATTGCCAAGAAAAACTCGGATGGTCCCAGTGCCGCGCAGGGTGGCGATCTGGGCTACTTCAAACGCGGCACTCTCGCCAAGGAACTCGAGGATAAGACGTTCGCTATGAAACCGGGCGACATTTCCGATGTGATCCCCACCAAGCAAGGATTGGTGATTCTCAAGGTGACCGAACACCAGGCCGCCGGCGTGCCTACTCTTAAGGAGATCGAGCCTCGCATCCAGGATGCTATTTACATGCAGAAGCTGCAGCCCGCACTGCGCGCCTATCTCACTAAACTGCGGGAGGAGGCCTACATCGACATCAAGCCGGGCTATGCAGATGCCGGCGCCAGTGCCAAGCAGACCAAACCCGTAGAGACCACTGCCAAGGAAGCCAACGCCAAGAAGCTTAAAAAGAAGAAGAAGTTCGGGATCATTTAGTTTAAGCTGAAGCTGTTCCGCGCGACCCAAGGACGGCATGCCCAGTCCTTTGGGTGTCTCTGCCTCGCGAAGTTCCGCCTTTATGAAGACCTTCTTCATTTGCGACTGCTGCCAGCACGAAAATAAGGTCATCACGTCCAGCTTTGTCGTGGTTGCGAAGCAGGTCAAGCCAAAGAAGACCGGCGAGCCCTACCTGGCAGTCACCCTCGGTGACCGCACGGGCCAAATCGAAGCCAAAATGTGGGACAACGTTGATGAAGCCATTAACGTCTTCGAGCAAGATGATTTCCTTAAAGTCAAAGGCCTGGTCAATAAATACAAGAGCCGCTTTCAGCTCACAATTCACAAACTGCGCCTTCTGACTGATGGGGAAGTCGATTTTGCCGACTACTTGCCAAAGACGACTAAGAACATCGAAGAACTCTGGCAGACGCTGGCTGACTTTGTTTCGACATTCCAGAACCATTATCTCAAGGCCCTGCTGCAGGCCTTTATGGCGGATCCAGAAATTGCTCAGGCATACCGCAGCGCTCCCGCTGCCAAGACCCTGCACCACGCTTATATCGGCGGCCTGCTCGATCACGTCGTCTCACTTTTCCGATCTTGCGATCTGGTGTGCCGTAACTATCCGCAAGTAGACCGAGACCTGCTGCTTACGGGGGCCTTCCTCCACGATATCGGCAAAATCTATGAGCTCGCGTACACGCGTTCTTTCTCCTACACCAGCCGCGGGCAGTTGCTTGGACACATGATCATTGAACTCGAGATGCTGAATGCCAAGGCGGTACAGGTACCCGGGTTCCCGGAGGAACTCAAGATTCTGCTTGAGCACCTGGTCATTAGTCATCATGGCCACTACGAGTTCGGCTCGCCCAAGTTGCCGATGTTCCCCGAAGCGCTCATGCTCCACTACTTGGACGATTTGGATTCGAAGATGGAGAGCATGCGGGCCCATTTCGAGCGGGAAGTTGATCTGGATGGTCCATGGACCAGCTACAACCCATCTCTGGGCCGCCCACTGCTGAATCGTGCGAAGTTCCTGGAGAAAAAGAGTGCGCCCGCAGTAATCAGTGCGGCAGTTGCGGCGTCCGCTTCCGCTTCTTCGCCGGTCGCGGCCTCGGCGAACACACCGGAATCGGCCGTTTCCATCCCTACCAATCAAACGCTGACGCCTCCGGGATCGGAATTGCAGGACGAGCAGAAGGAACACTCTCCAGGCACGGCAGCCGCTCCTCCGGAGAAGTTCTGACTGACGACAATTTGTTAAGCGCGAGAGATTCTAAGAAAATTCCTGAGAATATCCCGCGGCGCTGGTATTTTCATGTTCTCTCAGGTGGCTTTCCTTATCCGCGTATTTGCGCCAGAATGAGGAGTTCGATAGATTCTGTGGCATGGAGGCCGTCATGCGATCACGCCTGGTGGTACTCACTCTTTGTTTGTACTTAATTTCTAGTCTCCCAGGCTGCAGCCATAAACCTCCCTCGGAGGCGACCAACGAGACAAACAAAGGCAACCAGCCAACAACGGCGCAACCCGGCAATTCCAGCGCAGGCAAGACTGGAATGGCTGAGCGCCGAAGGCCCGAAACGGCCAAGCCGCTTGTTGTTCCGGCCGGTACGATCTTGACGGTGCGCTTAGGCCAGCCGGTGGGCTCAAAAATCAGCCAGTCCGGACAAACTTTCAGCGCAACCGTTGCCGTGCCGGTTCAGATCGGCGGCGAAACGGTAATCCCAGCTGGCGCCAATGCTTCTGGCACGGTCGTCGAAGCTACGCCAGCGGGTCGCTTCAAAGGTGGTTCTGTGCTGCGTCTAAAGTTAGATTCGGTCACTGTCAATGGCGTCCAGCATGCGATCCAGACCTCAGCATTGGTCCGCGGACAAAAAGGCAAGGGTAAACGCACGGCGACGATGGTCGGCGGTGGTGCTGGTGTAGGCGCTGTCATTGGTGGGCTAGCTGGAGGAGGTAAGGGCGCTGCCATCGGCGCTTTGGCGGGTGCTGGAGCCGGGACTGCTGGCGCGGCTTTCACGGGTAAGCGCGATGTCACGATATCAGCGGAGTCTGCTGTCAGCTTCAAGCTCGAGGAGCCGTTGGAAATTAAGAAGTAGCCCTTGGCTGTCAGCTCTCAGCCTTCCAGTTTAGGCCGGGTTTTGTTTTGGCGGATACACCAGCTTGTTGGAAGTTTTCCCTTCGGTTAGAAGACCGTGTCTATACACCACAGCTCATGGCTGAGATCCGACAGCATAGCTAAGGTCATCCGCGCGTTTCACTAGCAGGTTGGGAGAAAACTAATTGGTATGGCTCAACTATAGGAGGGCACGCCTTTAAGGCCAACAGCTCATTATTTCCCCCTGCGACGCACCTCGGCATTGGCGCAATCCCGAAGTGTTTTGCCTCCCTATTTCCTCGCGTGTAAACTGAAGCGCAAATCCCTTCGTTGAAAAAATGAGGGTGGTGCCGTGAGACTGAGCCGGGACAAGATCAACAAACTCGCCCACGTGGTAACGGACTCGCTGGCCGAGATGGATCAGGTGGATTTCCTTGAAGACCGTAACACCATCCGGCTGCAAGTGCGGAAGGTTCTCGAAGATTTGCTCAGCCAGGAAGCTATGATCGACGCTGCCGCGCGCCAGAAGATCGAGAGTCAGAGACGGACGATCCTGGAAGGCAGCCAAGAGTGGGAGATTCTCTACCGCAAGTATTACAACGAGGAAGTGAAGAAGCTGGGCTTGTAGTAGCGGGAAACCCGGATTAGCTGATCCTAGTCACTGACCACCTCCACTGAACTACCGCCCCGGTTCCAGCGCCGGCATGCGGAGCACGTCATCGCCCCGGTCCTTGCTATCCACGCGGTCCAAACCGGCGGCGTGCAACTCGCGAGCAACGGGCTGGATCGTTCGCAGCACTCTGGCGAGTGCAGCAGATGCACCTTCCCGTTCACTGTTGTCCGGGCCTTCGCGCTGCATGATTGATTCTATGAGGCTCTTCTTGTGCGGGAACACCACCAGCTTTACTTCATCGCTCTCTGGAATCCCTACTGCCTTCTTCGCCAGTTTCAGCGCGGTATCAAAGCCACCGAGTTCATCGATGAGGCCGAGGTTCTTGGCATCCTGTCCGGACCAGATGCGGCCCTTGGCAATTTGCAGAACTTTGTCCTTGGGCAGCTTGCGGCCGTCCGCGACTTTGCTGGTGAAGTCGACGTAAACCCGGTCGAGCCAGTCCTCGAAGCGCTTCCACTCGGCAGGAGAGTAGTCTTGGGTGCCCGTCCACATAGTCGCGTTGGCGCCGTCGTGGACTTCGTCCCAGGAGAGGCCGATCTTGTTCCAAAACCCTGAAGTGAGGAGCTTACCGCCGAGCACACCGATCGACGCGGTGATCGTGCCGGGCTGAGCGACTATCTTGTCGGCGGCCATGGCGACGAAGTACCCGCCAGAGCCCGCGAGGTCACCCATGGAGACGATCACCGGCTTGCCCGCCTTGCGGGCGCGAACCACTTCACGCCAGATGGTGTCCGAGGCCACATAGGAACCGCCAGGGCTGTCGACGCGGAACAGGATCGCTTTCACATCCTTATTTTCGGCGGCATTGCGAATGGCCCCGGCGACCGTGTCTGATCCCATAGTGAGCGAGCCCTGCACGGGATCATAGTCGCTCTTGCCCCGTGACACCCCGCCTACGCCGTACACCAGAGCAATGGTCTTGCCCTTATCGTGCGGGCGCCCAGCACGTTCGAGGTACTTGTGGAGGTACAAAAACTCGGCGCCATTACCACCTTTCTTCTTCAATTGGTCGTAGACCTCATCGCGGTAGGCGAGGCCATCCACGAGTTTGGCATCCACAGCTTCTTTCCCGAGAAACGGACCCCGGTCTATAAGCGCCGCAAACTGGTTAGTCGGGATCTTACGTGCCTGGCAGATGCCGTCCGTCACCTGATTGAACCAGGAATTCATCAGCGCCGTCATGGCTTCCTTGTGCGCCGGGGTGTACTTCGTTTCGGTGAAAAAGTTCAGCGCATTCTTGTACTCGTACCTGTGGTCGCCATGAAACTTCGTGCCCAGCTTTTCGAGGGTCCCCTTAACGAAAGGACTTTCGAGCATCAGTCCGGTCAGGCCGATGTCACCCGAAGGCTGTAGATAAATCTGATCGAAAGCCGTGGCCAAGTAATAGGCATTGTTTCCCGGTCCAAACTCGCCGAAGGTCTCCGAGAAGGCCACGGCAAACTTCCGCTTGGCGCGGAAGCGGAGGACCGCCTCCCGCAGTTCCTGCACCTGCGCCATTCCCATCGATACGGCTGCGACTTTAGCAACCAGGCCCACGACCCGGTGATCGTCAGCGGCGCGGTCGATGGCATCGACTACATCGCGTACCGTACCGCGATCACTGAGCATCACCTTGGCGGTCGGATTGTCGGGAATCTCCTCCACGAGCTGCCGCTCAAAATTGGCTTCAAGGATTGTCTTGGACGGCACACGTCCTCTGTGGCTGATGACCAATACCGCCGCCACAATACTCAGCAGGTAAATGACGCCTAAAACAACAAGCAGTCGAACCAAGAATTTTTTCATAGGTGACTTCTCCGGGGTGCGAGTAGGAACGGAAGAGTCTAACGCGACAGGGCAGCGGGTGGCGAGTGCGGCGTGGCGAGTGCGGCGACTTGGGGGTGGGTTAGTTTCCGAGAAGCCCTTATACCTGAAGGGAAGGCAAATCCCTGGCGCGTATTTCGGTGAGCTGATGGTGACCGTCCGAAGCTAATCGCATTGGGTCAAAGTGTGGACCGAGCTTGTCCCCGGAGCCTCGATATGGCAAGCAGTACGATAAGAAACGAGGTCGTGAACGCGGCGCACGCGATGAGGAAAGGCTGATCCACGCCCGTCTCGGTGATGGGCCGCGCGGTGAAGTCTCCGGCGATTCCGGTCCACCAATAGGCGAACAGCCCAATGTCCATCACGGCGTGGCCGATCATGCCGGGAATGAGCGATCCGGAAGACCAGGCGAGAAGCCCCAGCAGTACGCCTGCGCCAAACACGATGGGGACCATCCCTGGCGTGGCCCAGCCTTTGGTGAGATGCAGCGCCATGAAGAAGAGCGAGGAAATCAGAATCGCAACCGGCGCGCCGTAGCGCTGTTCGATCGGGCGCTGCATGTAGCCGCGAAAGCCGGTCTCTTCACAAATTCCCGCCGATATCGCGGAGACCACGACTGCAAGCCACCTCAAAGGCAGCGCGGCAATGAAAGAAAAATCATAACCGTGCCGGAACGCCGCCATGGGAAAGGGCACAAAGCGGAACAGCAAAACAATTGAGGCATGAATCGTGGCGGCGAAGAAGAGCGCGGCGATAAGGCCCCAAGACCATTGCGTGGGCGACAGTCTGCCGCGCCGGAACGCCGTGGCGCGGGCGGCTTGAGTTGTGCGCGGGGGACCTCCGCCGCCCGCCCACCAAAGATAAAGCGCGAGGAATATCGCCTCGGCGAAGGCCGCTAGGGGCACGCCAAGGTTCAGGAGCAACAGTGGCCACACGTTGGCAGCGGCGAGAGCAATAAGAAGGCCGGAGATGATGGCCCGCAGCGAAATGGGCAACTTCGTCCAAGGATTGAGCGCGCGGTCTTGCGTCGTCATGGTAAATGCCTTGGAACAGTTCGGGGACGATCTTACAGTTCCCAGCGGCACAACGCACATGGTGGGCGCGATCACAGTCGCAGCCCTAGCGGCCTGTCCCTATGAGCGGCGATAATGAAGAAAAGGGTCCGATTGCATCTGCTGAGGTAAGCCCTTGGCTGCTTTGAACCAAGTCACTCAGATCACCAACCTCGTAAAGCAAGTCGCGAGGGATGTCGGTTTTGATCTCGCGGGCATCGCTCCTGTCCGTGATTTCGCCGAACTCGCGCATTTCCCCGATTGGATTGCCGCCGGTCACGCCGGAGAGATGAAATACATGGAGGCGCGTGACCCTCGCGGCCGCCTGAAGCGTGCATCCTTGCGGGCCGCCGTTCCTTGGGCGCACAGCGTGATCGTCTGCGCTCTCAACTACAACACGGCGCAGCCGTATTCGACTCAGATAAATGATCCAGAGCGGGGGTGGATTTCGCGTTATGCATGGGGCCGCGAGGATTACCACGAATCGGTGATGAGGCGGCTACGCGTAGTTGATGCGAGGCTTAAAGAGACCTTTGCTAGCAGTACGCACGGCGTTCCAAGTTCCGACAACACGTCCGCTCACAGGCCGCCGGCCACTAAAGGCTTTCAGTCACGTTGCTACGTGGATACTGGTCCGCTCGTCGAGCGCGTGTACGCCAAATACGCCGGCGTCGGTTGGATTGGCAAGAACAGCTGCATCCTGAACCAGAAGCTGGGCTCGTGGCTTTTCCTGGGCGTTATCCTGACGTCCCTCGAACTCGAGCCCGATTTGCCCGCGCCCGATCGCTGCGGTACCTGTACACGATGCATCGATGCCTGCCCAACCGACGCACTGATTGCACCCTACCAACTCGATTCCAACAGGTGCATCTCGTATCTCACGATCGAAAAGCGTGGCACGATTCCTGAAGAGATTCGCGGCGGAATGGGACGGCACGTCTTCGGCTGCGATATCTGCCAGGACGTCTGCCCGTGGAATCGCAAAGCGCCGGTAACGAATGCGCCCGAGTTTGAACCCCGCCCAGAACTGGTTAATCCCGCGCTCGATTGGCTGGGACAAATGAGTGCGGAGGAATTTCGCCGGGTTTTTCAAGGCTCGCCCCTGCGGCGAACCAAACTGACCGGCTTGCGCAGGAACGCGGTAATCGCCATGGCAAATAGCAGTGATCGCAGATTCGTACCACTGCTGAAGAAACTGGAGCAGGACGAAGATCCAGTCGTGGCGCAAAGCGCGCAATGGGCGATGGAGAAGTTTTAGAGCGAGGCAGACTCGCCACGCAGTGGTTCGTTACTCGGTTCTGGGTTGGCTCTTGACTCGTGGTGCCTCAAACTCGTCGCCCTGCTCCCACCCGATCATGTGTGGCAGGCTCGCGGCTTCCCATCCCAAGGCGAAGCCGAAGCGAGCCATGGTGGCATCGCCGGTGAAGTCCATGTTGGGATGATATTCATCACTGGGCTGATGATAGTGCTTCGCGGTATAGTCGCGGTCCTGTTCCAGTCCCCACACCTCGTCATGCCCCTTGAACTTCATGCCTTGATTGATTGAGAAAGAGGGAATCCCCACCCGCGCCAAGCTGAAATGATCGGAGCGGTAGTAGTGCCCGGCCTCAGGGCGCGCATCGGGCCGGATCTCCAGCCGAAATTCCTTAGCTGTGGCTTGTACGACCGGGTAGAAAGTCGTGCGCTCCGCGCCGGAAACCTCGACTTCTTCGGGCACACCCAGCGGCTTCACGTCGTCGTAGTTCAAATCAAGAGTGATCTTTCCAGCCGGAATCGGCGGATGCTTGCCGAGATATTCGGACCCGAGCAGACCCTGCTCCTCGGCGGTGACAGAAGCAAAAATAATTGATCTTCGCGGCTTCTTTGCCGCCTGACTATAGGCACGCGCAATTTCCAGCAGAATACCGCAACCGGTGGCGTTGTCATCGGCGCCGTTGTAGATGTTATCTCCCGGCATATCAGGACGAATGCCAAGATGATCATAGTGCGCGGTGTATATCACGGCTTCATTCTTCAGTTTTGGGTCCGAGCCTGGCAGCATGGCAATCACATTATTCGATTCGAAGGGACGAATCTTACTCACCATTTGTGCCTTGAGCTTAAACGGTAGAGTAATAGGCCTAAAATTACGCGAGCGGGCGTCCGCCATCACCTTTTCCAGATCCATGCCGGACTCCGCAGCCAGCTTCTGCGCCACTCCCAACTGGATCCACGCTGCGACGCTCAGCTTGGGCTGGCCTTTCAGCTTTAGATATGCCTTTTCGCCCGAATTAGAATTGCGCACCACTTCCCAGCCGTAGCTGGCCATATCGGTCTTGTGAATCAGGATTGCGCCCACGGCGCCCCTGCGCGCCGCCTCTTCGTACTTGTAGGTCCACCGCCCGTAATAGGTAAGCGCCTTGCCCTTGAAGAAGTTGTCGTCATCGGAAGGGGGTTCATTCACCAGCATGAGCAACACTTTCCCCTTCACGTCAGTGCCCTTGTAGTCGTCCCAGTTGTATTCGGGCGCTTCGATCCCGTATCCCACGAAGACGACCTCGGCATCAATGTCCGATTCCGGTTGTTGGGCCTGGTCGTAGGCGACATAATCCTCTAGCGGCCTTAGCTCCATCGCGCTGCCCTGCTCTGGCACCAGCCAGAATCTAGTATCTGGCGTCGGAGTAACGCCCACCATCGGAAGCTTCTGCATGTAGGTGCCGTTATCGCCCGCGGGCTTCAAACCGTAAAGTGCGAACTGGGTTCCAATGTATTCCGCCGCCAGGTCACCCCCGCGCTGGCCAGTACCGCGTCCTTCAAGCAGATCGTGCGCTAGGAAACGGACGTGCGCTCGAATTCGCTCTGGGTTGATGGTCTCCATAGCTGCCACTGCCGCCCTGGGCAGGCGCGTGGGAGGGTCGGGGGAGACATTTTTCTGAGGTGACGATGGCGGAGCCGCTGACAATCCGGCAATCAAGAAGAAAATAGAAACGACTGCTGCCAAAGGCAAAGCAGGGCTGTTCCGCATGATCAATCGGACTCCTCACGCAAGGGCTGACTAGATGGAAAACTCTATAATTGTACGGGATGGAAGGGCTGGCTGCAGTTGTGGTAATGGATTCACCAAAGAGTCACATGGGCCCAGACACGAAAATCAGAACAGCGAAGCTAGAATTCAGAAGTAAGGCTGCAGAAGTGATCGAGCACTGAGCACGAGATTCGAATTCCTCAAGCTTGAATTTCTGCCTCCGCAATTTTCTCCGCCGTGCCCACTTGAGCGAGCTGGGTGGTGTCCCCATGATTCCATTCCCCGCGACCGCGGGATTAGTTTTTCGACCCTCAACCCGCGCGGAAATCCGTCACTTCTTCGCCTGGCTGAAACACCGGCGCCTGGGCGGCTTCCGCGGCTTCGGCCATCTTGCGGTTGATCTGCTCGAAATCGTTCTTTACCCAGCCCACGCTGCAAATTTCAATCTCGCCATCGCGCGCGATCCAGAAAATCGTGGGCACGTTGGTTAGCCCGAAAGCGTTCGATACCGAATAGGTGCGTATGTCATCCAGCAAGATGGGAAAGGTGATGCCGTATTCTCTTACGAATGCCGCGGTATCTTTTTTGTCGTTCTGCGATACCCCTACCAAGATCACATTCTTGTTACCGTAAGCTTTGTAGAGCCGTTCCAGGTATGGAAAAGTGTACTGGCACGTCGGACATGAAACCTTAAAAAATGCGGCTACCACGGGTCCGCGGTCGAGGGCATCCTGCAACGAGAACTTTTTCCCGTCTAGAGTATCGAGCGCGAAATCGGGGGCGCTTTTGCCCGGGGCTAATGCTTCCATTTCTCGTCCTCCGAAAATGTCGCGGAACCACTTCACTTGTCGGTCTCTTCCACCTCGCTATTAGATGATCTTGGCAGCCCGCAGGATTTTTCGTGTCAATCCCGTTAGAGGTAATTTTGGGAGACGTGACTTCGTGACCCAGCACCCCTTTACCGATGGCGCCGGCCCCTGTGCGACGCCTACCAAATAATCGGTAATCGTAATTGAGTGTCGGAATGTCATCCATGTCTTTGGTTCGCGGTTGGGAACACAAATTTCCGGCAGCTCCCACATGCCCGGCATGAGGGATGCGTCCTCAGGCCGCCTCACAAGAAAAACGGAACCGTCCTGGCAATCGAGCGCGTAACAAATCTTCCGTTTTTTCTGGTCCGCCGTTTTTTCTTCCCTCCCCTCTGCCCCTCTGGTTACACACAGATCCAGCACTGGACACAGCAGGCACTTTGGCCGTCGCGGCAAGCACACCGTAGCGCCTAGTTCCATGATCGCCTGGTTGAAGTCTCCAGATCGCCGCCTACTGAAAAGACGCTCGGCCGCACTCCACAGTTCTTCTCCAGTCAGAGTCTTGCCCAGCACCCGCTGTAGCACCCGCTTCACGTTTCCATCCACTACAGCCACGGGTTCATTGAATGCAATGCTGGCGATTGCCGCTGCAGTGTAGCGCCCAATACCCGGCAGGGTGCGCAACCTTCCCGGCCTTGCTGGGAGTTTCCCGCCAAATTCCTTCACGACCTTTTTCGCCGCCGCGTGCAGCATGTGGGCACGACGGTAATAGCCCAGCCCACTCCACACAGCCAGCACCGACGAAAGCCGCGACCTCGCCAGGAATTCGATGGTCGGGAAGCGCTTCAGAAAGCGCTGATAGTGTTCCACAACCGCGGTAACGCGCGTCTGCTGCAGCATGATTTCCGACAGCCAGACATGATAGGGATCATGGCTCATCCTCCAGGGCAGATCACGTTTGTGACCGTCGTACCAGTGGAGCAGGCGCCCCCGAAACAGACCTCGGCCCCGTTCCGTGTGTATCAGCAACTGTCGTTTCTGCATTCAGATCAACGTGTGCTTTTGGTTGGAGCTATTATTGAGCCTCGGCCATCTTCGGGAGCCAGATTGCGAAAGCAACAAATTGTCCGGCGCCACCGAAGAGCGGGCTTCGCGGGCATTGTACGGTTGTCGCCGTTCAGGCTTCAAACGATATCTGTGCATGCGCCCGCAAGTAACTTGTCCACAGTTACGTTGCCATAGAGGATCTTTACAAACTTTTGACAACTAAGCTCAAACCGGGCGCATCGAACTTTGCCCAAGCGAATTGGAGCCGAACGGCTGTGAATCGAAAGGCTTGGCACGCCCTCGCTGTGCCTGTTTGTTTGTCTATGCTGCTCGCCTGTGGCGGCAGCAGCTCCAGTCCGCCACCGGCACCGGTATCCGTAAGCGTTTCCCCACCGAGCGCGGATGTCGCAACCAACACCACCCAGCGATTCAGGGCCACGGTGACCGGCACCAGCAACACCGCAGTGAACTGGAGTGTTGCTGGCGTAACTGGCGGCAACGCCACAGTGGGCACAATCTCTTCGACGGGGCTGTACATGGCTCCCTCATCGGTTCCGAGTCCGGCAACTGTTCCGGTGACGGCTGCCGCGCAAGCGGATCCGACAAAGTCCGGAGCCGCAACGGTCACGATCATCAAACCGGCGATCAACCAGCAGGCGCAGCCGTTTCCTATCAAGCTCGGCACAACCGGGGGCAACGTCAACGACTCCAGTACCCAGGGAAACACTATTACTTGCTGCTCAGGAACCTTGGGCGCACTGGTCTCGCGCGGAGGACCTGCGTTTCAGTTCATCCTGAGTGCCAATCACGTACTGGCACGATCGGACCAAGCAGCGCCAGACGAGGCGATTTCACAACCGGGTTTAGTTGATAATAATTGCCAGCCGCCAAGTACTACCGTCGCCAACCTCACACAAGCGGCGCCGCTCAAGACCAGCAACGTAGATGCAGCGATTGCCGCTGTCGTGGCGGGAGCAGTAGATACCAACGGTAAGATCCTGGAGTTTGGTACTCCAAATACTCAACCTGCGGCGCCGACGAACCCGCCTGTTGCCGCTAGAATCGGCATGTCTGTGGCAAAGAGTGGGCGTTCCACGGCTCTGACCTGCTCTTCTATCGGAACCATCAACGCCACGATACAGATTGACTATCAAACGGGCTGCGGTACGGGAACAAAGTTCACAGTCACATTCACTAACCAAGTTGTCGTGAATAGCGGCACTTTCAGTTCCGCTGGTGATTCGGGATCACTCATAGTAAATTCCCAGACTGCACAGTCGGTCGCCTTACTTTATGGAGGGAATACCACCACCACGGTCGGAAACCCGATTCAAGCTGTCCTCGCGGCGCTAAAGGATCCAGTGACGGGTGCGATGCCTAGCGTCGTTGGGGGCAGCATGCCGCATGCGATCGCCTGTCCTGCGGCTGCAGCGGCCCAGGCGAGTACGGTCGCGGTTTCGGAGGCGGAAGTGAAGCGGGCGACGGATGTTAAAAGTCAGCATGAGGCAGCGCTCATGGCTGATCCAGCCGTGATCGGAGTCGGTGTTGGGGCCAGCGAAGACAGTCCGGAGGAAGCCGCTGTAGTGATCTACGTTGATAAGGAAAAAGCCCACGCCCCGATTCCTGCTGTGATCGATGGCGTCCGAA
>QIAR01000011.1 GCA_003225595.1 Acidobacteriota bacterium
GCATGCGTGCCGGCGCTGGCGGTGGTCCCGGCGGCGGGGCGGGCGCTCCCAATACTTCCAACTTTTGAAGTCGCGGAAGTCCTTGCGTGTAGATCAGCGGCAAGAGAAGTAGAAGACTGATGCCCAAGGCATGCAGCGCACACGCGACCAGCGTCATCCAGCCTCGGCGTGAACGATTGGCCCAATGGTAATCCAGCAGACTGTCGGCAAACATGGTGTCCTTCTGAGATTCTTATCGATATCTCTAAGGACACCAGAATCACGCCGTCTGACGCGGAAAGCGAAAAGAAAAAGGCCACGCTACACGCGGCCTTTGGGAACTTTCGCGACACCTGAGGTGTCCCAGCAGCTTACTTCGGGGGCGGATTCGTCTGTGGTTTGCTCGGCGGCTGAGTCGCTGGCTTCGGCGTTATGCTTGTGCCACCCACGCCACCGGGCCGCGTGCTGGTTGGCTTGGCAGCCCCTGATGCAGGAGCAGCCACACCGGCCTGCGCATTGTAGAGATCCACGATAGGCTTGGTCACGTCCACGGATTGGCCCCACCAGACCACTGGCCCCTGCGGCCAAGCTTGCGAAGTATCAATGATGATGCCAAAGCCGTTGTCACCGGCGTACTTCACCAGTACCGGCGCCATCTTCTGCAGAATGCGCTGTGCAATCTCGTTCTGCTGATTCTGGGCCTCTTCGCGCGCGTCCTGAACCGCCCGATCGAGAGATTTCTGCTTTACCTCGATTTGTTTGACCAGGCTGCCACGGGTGGTTTCGTTAAGCTTCTCGCCTTGAGTATTGAGCTGCTTCTTCAGTCCTTCAATCTCGTCGTTCATGCCCTTAAGTTCGGTCTGCTTTGGCTCCAGCTTCTTGCTCAGGGCTTCGAAATCGCGGCGGCCTTCGTTCGAGGCGAAAATCGCTTGCTCGATGTTGATGGTGCCAACCTTCGTACCAGTCGCACCAGTCGTCGCTGCACCCACCGCAGGTTTAGGGGATGCCGCTGAGGGGGATGCCGACGCGGATGGCGCCGCGGGGGATGCTGCCGCCGGGGATGACGACGCGGGAGATGCCGACGCATTATTTTGGGCCAGGGCCGCGACGGAAACGGTGAAGACAAGGGCCAGAAGAATTCTCACAAACTTGCTTGTCATTGGACGATTGAACTCCTTGGAAAATGTTTCCAGAATTACTCAGAATGTCTTTCCACGTACGCTGGCCAGCGCCACAAGGTCTACCTGGCCGTCAATCGGACGTTCGCATACAACCGGGGAAGGTGCCGGATTTCCCAGCGCTTCACGCCGAATCCTGGGGGCGTGGTCACTACCCCGATGCTTTCGATTTCAGGGTATGAATAATTGCATTATACGGACAGCTTTAGCGCAGCGTCAAACCAGTCGGACAAACTCGTCAATCCCATACACGCTCGAATCCCTCTTCTCAGAACGTCGTTGCGACCGTGAATCGGAAAGTCTTGCGCGGCTCCCGCAAAAGGAAATTTCCCGACAAAGACTGGATCGCCTCCTGGTAGGTGAAATCCCCTGCAGCTCCCGGCGGAAACATGTCGCGGGTGACTGGAATTGGGGATGACGTTTTGGTATCGAGCCGCAGCGGGTTGTATGCCCAATAGATACGGAACGGCGCGTTGATCACCGGCAACATCACCTGCAATTCGATCCCGGTGGACATTCGGGGCGTCCAGTTGGTACCCGCCACCGGCTTCAGGAACGGCGAGAACGTCTGGGATCTGCCTCCAACACAGTTCAGGCCCACATCCAAGCTGGGGCAACCGAAGATCGTGTTATTGATGTCATTCAACTGCCCCGAATTGATGCGCAACTGCGAAGTCCGGATGATTGGGTTTATACCTGTGTCCACGAAGGGAGCGATGGCGACCGGCCCCGCTATAGTGACCCGGTACTCCAGGTTACCCACCAAACTCATGTCACCCCCGGGGAAGACGATCGCCTCCGTCGGGATGGGAATGGTGAACGGGCCTCGGCGCGGGTTGCTCGGATCCTTCGGAACGACTGTGCCGTCTGGGTTCGTCAAACTGATGATCGTCTTGTTCGGCAGAAACGCAACCGGCGAGACTGAACGAATGTCGAATCCTCGCACGTCGTTTTCACCGCCTAGATAAAAACGCTCAAATGGCGGCGCCACCAGACCGCCATACCCGGTCATGAAGGAGCCCTGAACGTTGAACCCGATGGTGTTGCGCTTTTTCTGCACCGGGATGAACTGTTTGTATTGGACGATGGGCCGCAGGGATCTCACGGTTCCGCCCAGCCCGGCAATCTCTCCTCCCAAGTACAAGCTATGTCCACTCTTCGGGGCGTAGGCGGCATCCAGAGTGCTGAACGAAAAGCTGGGGAGGATTTTGCTGGTGATGATTCCGGAGAGCGAGTTTGGACCGGAAATTCCACGGAACGCCAAGTTCTGGAACAAGAGCTTGGATGCGTCGCTCACAGCTACGAGCGAAGACCGATCGAACGCATAAACAATGCCCACGCGTTTGAATGAGTGGTGCAGTGCGTAGCTAGCGGAAGTCGTAAACCCGGTGCTCGACTGGGTGTAGTTCTGCAGGTTCTGTAAGAAAGGAGAAGGCAAGTTCAGTCTCTGACCCGAAAGGATCGAGAGTTGCTGAGCCTGGTCGAAGTTGAATTTTCGCGTGTAAACCGTAAAACCAAGCTGCAACGGACGATCGAACATATACGGTTCGGTGAAGCCGAACAAGAGGTCACGCTGGCGATTCCCGATGCTGGCTTGTACCTGCAATGTCTCGCCCAAGCCGAGAAAATTGTTGGTGGTGTAGCTGAGTCCGATGAAAGCCCCCGCCAATCCGCTCACCCCGCCAGTGAGCCCGATGCTGTTCTTCCCTTTCTCTTTGACCTTAAGCGTCAGATCTACGGTCCCGTTCTTTTCGTCCAGTTTGCGGTCGGTGGTGTTGGGATCATCAGGCTTCAGTGGCTCGAAATAGCCGAGCTGGTTGAGCCGCAGCAGGCTGAGTTCCCAGTAACGTTGGTTATAGATCTGACCTTCTTCCAGCGCGATCTCGCGGCGAATCACTTTGTCGCGGGTAGTGGTGTTGCCCTGGAATTCGATACGGCGGACGTAGAACTGTTTGCCCTCGTCCAGGTCGATATCGAGAGTGATGAGTTTTTTTTGATCGTCGAACTTGGTATCGGGCACGGAAGTAAAGTTGATGTACCCGAGCGTACCGTACGCCTTCCGCAGATTCTCCAGGCCCTTCGCGATTTTCTCACGGCTGAAGATTTCTCCATCCTTGATGGGAAACAGGCTGCGCAGCGCCTTGGCATCTTTGACTGCCTTGTTGTTCTTGAAACTGATGCTGGCCAAGCGATACTTGTCGCCTTCCTCGATCGGCATCGTGATATCAACTGCCTTGCCCGGTCCCTTTTGCACGAGTGGAATGTGAAACCCGGTGTGGCCGGTATCGCGAATCTCCGTCTTGGGATTTTCCACCAGCACTTTGAAGTAGCCGCGGTTTTGGTACTCGGCCCGGACGCGCTCAACATCTTCATCCAGTTTGGTGGCATCGTAAGTTTTCGAGAACAGATTTTCCAGGAAGATGGAATGCGGGATACCGATCGGTCGCAGGTTTTTCATTGCCTTGCGCAGCGTGCGGCTCTTGATGTTCTTATTGCCTACGAACGTAATCTTGCCAACTTTGACTTTAGGCCCCTCCCTGACCACGAACGTGATGCCCACCGCTGCCGGCGGAATGGGGCGGACTTCGGTACGAATAGTGGCGAACTGCCGACCGTGTTCGGACAGCAACTCCTTGATGGTGACTTCTGCTTTTTTGAGCCGGGTGGGGTCGTACTGGCTCTCTACCGACAACCCGACCTTGCGATCCTTGAAGCGATCGAGGACATCGCTCCTCGAAACCGAGTTCAGGCCCACATACTCGATTTCCTTAATTGTCGGCCGTTCTTTGACATACACATGGATAACCCACCCTTTGGGCGTCTGCTCGCGTTCGAAGCGGATGTCCTCGAAATAACCGGTGTTCCAGAGGGAATTGAAGTCACGCTCCAAGGCGGCGGCATCGTAAATGTCGCCCGGCTTGGTAAAGATGCGCGCCTTAATCGTATCGGCGGGGATGCGGCGATTACCGCTAACCCGGACGTCGACGATAACATCTTGCTGTGCCCACCCCATTGGGCAAAGCAGCGACACAACCAGCACGAGCCACGCCACAGCCATCAGTGGGCCGAGCCGGACAGCAGTAGGCCAAATACTTGTAAATGAAGGAAATAAAAACGCCGTGGCTGCGAGCAAGTCCGAACGCGCGCACCCGACCCTCGTCACTTCAGGGTCTCCGGCGCGCCTGAGTTTAGGCTGCCGGGGGCGGACAGGGCTATCCTGATGAGAACGAAGAATCGCCACTACCTCAGACTCTGGGAGTGATGGAAAAGCGCAATTATACGGTAGCGCACTGCGGAGCGTCCAAGATCACAGCTTTCACGTGCCATTCAGCAAGCTGGTTTAGAAAGCTCCACCTCAACCAAGACGGAATAAAACGTAGCGGAGTTGCCCATGTCGGTAAGTTTTTCTGAAGTCAGGACGTTAACGTTACGGCTTCCGGTTGTCAGCTTCGCCCAGTTGAGGCGCGCCGAAACCACTCCTGATTGAACGGCGCCATCCACTCGCGCCTTGAGCAGGAGCTCGCCGCGACGGTTGAACACCCGAACCATGTCACCATCGGCGATGCCTCTGGCTCGAGCGTCGACAGCGTTGATTTCCAGCAAGCCCGGCTCCTCCATCTGCTGTACGGAAGGCAGATTCGAGAATGTCGAGTTCAGGAAATTGTCCGCCTTACGTGCAAGCAACTCCAGGGGAAATACCTTCGCGTGTTGACCGTGCCGTGACTCGCTCGGTGGAACAAAATCAGCTACAGGATCGAGCCTCTGCATTTTGAGCCGCTCGTTGTAAAGCTCGGCCTTACCGCTCGGTGTTCGGAAGTTGCCGCAAGCGAAGGGGAGAAAAGACTGGACTTGACTATCTTGCGGAGGGACTGTTTGCTCCGACACTGTTTGCCCGGGGACGGTTGCCCTCGACGGTGCGGCGGATCGAGGCCCCGCTCCCCCAAAGTTCAGTCTCACATGCTTTTCCTGCTCCAGCCGATGGCGGTCGATCTCTTCCAGCCATGGGTTCCCTGAATCCAGCGCGGTGTCGATCATCTCGTCCACAGTTTGCCTGAAACACTCATCCTCGAATCCCATGCGCTGAGCCAGAGCTCGGAATGCTTCCACATTCGGACGGCACTCCCCAAGCGGGTCAATGGCCTGATCCGAAATCTGGAGGTAGTAATGGCCGTACCCGGTCTGAAGATCTTTATGCTCAAAGAAAGTGGTCGCGGGTAGAACTATGTCGGCATAATCGGTCGTGTCGGTGAAGAACTGCTCGTGAACCACGGTGAAGAGATCGGAACGCCGCAGCCCGCGAACCACCTCATTGTGGTTGGGACACACCGCTGCCGGGTTGGAGTTGTAGACGAAAAGCGCTTTGACTGGCGGACTGTCGAGCGCGTTCAGGGCCTTGCCGAGCTCCACCATGTTCACGATGCGCGCCGGGCGACCCAGCGCCTTGTCCATGAGTTCGACGCCTTCCAGCGCCTCTCGATTCAACCCGTAGGCGCCGCTGGTCGAAAGCTGGAGCCCACCGCCGATTTCCTTCCAGGAACCCGTGATGCAAGGCAGCATCGCGATCGAGCGCGTAGACATGCCACCGCGCTCAGAACGCTGCACGCCATAATTCACCCGAATTACCGCGGGGCGCGTGGTGGCATACTCACGCGCCAGCCTGGCAATATCTGCCGCTGAGATACCGGTCCATTTCGAAACGTGCTCGGGTGGATACTCCTGCACCTTGTCACGCAGTTGCTCAAATCCGAGCGTGTATTTTGCGACGTAGTCAGCATCATACAGGTGCTCGTTTATGATGACGTGCATCATGGCGAGCGCCAGAGCCGCATCGGTTCCGGGATTGATCGGCAGATACCAGTCAGCACACTTCGCCGTACGCGTACGGTAGGGATCAATGACGATAAGTTTTGCGCCCGCGCGTCTCGCCTCTTCAATAAATGGCCAGAGGTGGACATTGTTGCCGTGAATGTTCGCGCCCCACGCGATGATGTAGCGTGAATGGCGAAACTGCTCTGGTTCAGTGCCCAGCTTGACGCCGATAACTGACCTCAATCCCTCCTCGCCGGCCGTCGAACAAATCGTACGGTCAAGTTGCGACGCGCCCAGACGATGGAAAAACCGCCGATCCATCGAGCTTCCGTTCAGTACAGCCAGCGTACCGCCATAGGAGTAGGGCAGGATCGCCTCGCTGCCGAATTCCGCGACGATCGTCTTAAAGCGAGCGGCGATCTCGTCGAGAGCTTCGTCCCAGGTGATGCGTTTGAAGGCTGGCGGCGGCCCTGCTGGTATGGCGCGGGCGCCCTCGCCGGCGGAATTCCTCCCCGCGGACGCAGGTTCTTTCGGCCCTATCCGCCGCATCGGATAAAGTACTCGCTCCGTCGAATAAACGCGGCCCAAGTATTTGGCAACCTTGGCGCACAGAAAACCACGCGTAATCGGATGCGAAGGATCGCCCTGAATCTTCGTCGCCCGCCCATTTTCCACTGTAATCAGCACTCCACAAGCATCAGGACAGTCGTGCGGGCATGCAGCATGTACTACGTTCTTCATATTCCGAGATTATAAGGTCAAATTTGCGCGGATATAACAATTAGGAGAGCGAGACCTTTATTTGCGGAAACAAGCGGATCATTAAACCATCAGGTACGAAGATTCCTTATGCATGATTATGCTGGTGCGTAACTCTTACAGCCCTGCAAATTCGGTCACTTCAGCTCCAGCACTTCCTTCTCCTTCGCCCTACCCATATCTTCCATTTTCTTGATTTCGTCATCGGTGAGCCGCTGAATTTCGTCCAATGCACGCTTCTCTTCGTCTTCGGTAATCTTCTTGTCCTTGAGCGCCTTCTTGATGGCCTCGTTGCCATCACGACGGATGTTGCGCACGGCTGTCCGATGCTCCTCCAGCACCTTGTGCAAATGCTTCACCATTTCCCGGCGGCGCTCTTCGGTGAGCGGCGGGACAGGCACGCGGATGAGCTTACCGTCGTTCATGGGGTTTAGGCCCAGGTCTGCGGAACGAATCGCCTTCTCGATGGACCCCAGCGACGACGGATCAAACGGCTGCACCGTGATCAACTGTGCTTCCGGCGCGTGCACCTGCGCGATCTGGTTCAGAGGCATCTGCGACCCGTAGTAATCGACATTCACGCTGTCCAGCATGTGTACCGACGCGCGTCCCGTCCTGGTGGCCGTCATTTCTTTGCGGAAATCCTCGACCGCTTTATCCATCCGCGTCTTCAGTTGAAGGTAGGTGTCCTTGAGGCCGGGAATCGCGGCCATCGTAGCTTGAGCCATTTTTCAGCTCCGCAAAATGAAGGAATCAAAACGTTGAATTATAACGCGGGCGGCGTCACGCCGGGTTCTTATCATCCGAAGGAACTCTTCACCAGTGATCGCGTTCAGGCGCTTACCAGGGATCCGATCTTTTCGCCGGTGACCACTTTCCTGATATTGCCGCGACTGTTGAGGTTGAAGATGATGATGGGCAGGTTGTTGTCCTTGCAAAGCGAGATGGCGGTGGAATCCATCACTTTGAGGCCCTGCTTTAACACTTCCATGTAACTGATCTCAGTGAACTTTTTGGCATCTTTCACCAGCATGGGATCAGCATCGTAGATGCCATCAACTTTAGTTGCCTTCAGAATGGCTTCTGCCTTGATCTCCATCGCGCGCAGGGACGCCGCCGTGTCAGTCGAGAAGTACGGATTCCCGGTGCCTCCGGCGAAAATGACCACCCTTTCCTTCTCCAGATGACGGATGGCACGGCGGCGGATAAAGGGCTCGGCGACCTGGTTCATCTCTATAGCTGACTGCACGCGGGTGTGGACGTCCTGCTTCTCAAGCGCATCCTGGAGCGCCAGGGCATTGATCACCGTAGCGAGCATGCCCATATGATCGGCGGAGACGCGATCCATGTTGCGAGACTGCTCGGCTACTCCGCGAAAGAAATTCCCGCCGCCCACCACAATGGCAATCTGCACACCCAGTGAGTGCACGTCAGCGAGTTCGGCAGCGATCTCGTGGATGCGGGAGGGATCTACGCCGAAGCCTTGAGTTGCGGCCAGGGCCTCGCCGGACAATTTGAGCAGGATGCGTTTGAAGACGGGGATTATCGACATTAAATTGTCATTTCTGGCTTTCCAGTTCTGAATTCTGAGTTCGAAATTGTCATCTTGAGCGCAGGAATGACCTTGAGTATTCCACAAAATACACAAGGTTCTTCGCTTCGCTCAGAATGACAGCTGTATTGGGCAAGTATCTCACCACGGAAAAGGCAGTGCCCTTTCGGAGCCAATACTAACAAGGGGCGCCTTTGCGCCCCTCAACTTATTCACTTTTTGACTCACCAGGTTTGGAGATCGCAATTGTCTCGCCCGCATCGCCCACTTTGAAGCGTGCGAAGCGGCGCACGGCGATGTTTTCCCCCAATTTGCCGATCTTGGACGCGATAAGCTGCGAGATGCTGATTGTCTGGTCCTTGATAAAGGGCTGCTCGTACAGGCAGACCTCTTCGTAGAACTTGCCCATCTTGCCTTCGACGATCTTCTCGACTACCTGCGGCGGCTTACCGGTCGCCGCCGCCTGGCTACGATAAATATCCTTCTCGCGCTCATAGGCCTCAGGCGTGACGTCCTCCTTACGAATGAACTTCGGATCACTAGCCGCAATATGCATGGCGATATCGTGTACAAGCTCCTTGAAGTCCTCAGTGCGCGCAACGAAATCACTCTCGCAGTTCACTTCCACCAACACACCGATCTTTCCGCCGGCGTGAATGTAGCTGGCCACCGATCCCTCACTAGTCACACGCGCCGCCTTCTTGGCGGCTACGGAGACTCCGCGCTTACGCAGCAGAACGACCGCCTGCTCCAGGTCGCCCTTGGCTTCGGTGAGCGCTTGCTTGCAGTCCATCATTGGCGCCCCAGTCTTTTCCCGGAGCTCTTTCACTTGCGAAGCAGAAATATTCACACTAGTTGTGCCCATATTATTAAAGACAATTCCTTCTTGTTGGATGCCGCTTTAACAGGTCAGGCTTCAGCCCGTGACGTGATCGTCTCGTAATCGAGACCAGACTCAGCACCAAATTCAGCCATTGAGGGCAAAACCCCAGCTTGAAACCGGCCTGACAAAACTTGACCCGCGCCGGACGACCCGGGCGGGTCACATTCCCTCAAAGCACCAGAACCGGCCACACTGAGAACTGACAACGGCAACGAGAACTGGTTTTAGTACGTCTGCGTCTCGACCTCCGGGACCTCGCCCGCTTCTTCTTTTGCCGTCTCAGCCTGCTTACGGGTCCCTGCGCCCAGCACCTCTTCCATGCTGATATCTTCCGCTCCAGCCTCCTCTGCTCCAGATTCAGCGGCAGAAATATCCGCAGCGCCCCCGGCGGGGGCTTCTCTGGCGGCCAGCTCGGCCTGCCTGGCTGCACCGGCTGCGGCAGCCAGCTCAGCCGTTTGCTTGTCGGTGGCCATTTGCGCACCTTCAAAAATCGAATCCGCAATCTTGGAAGCGAACAGGCGGATCGCCCGTAGCGCGTCGTCGTTACCCGGGATCACGTAATCCACTTCGCTCGGGTCGCAGTTCGTGTCGACCACCGCAACCACAGGAATGCCCAGCTTGCGCGCCTCGCGCACGGCAATCTGCTCCTTGTTCGAGTCAATAACAAAAATCGCGTCGGGCAGCCGGTTCAGTTCCTTAATACCGGCGAGGTTGGCTTCCAGGTGCTTGCGCTCCCGCTCCAGCTTGATGACTTCCTTTTTTGGCAGCAGCTCATAACGGCCATCGGTGGCCATTTCGTCGAGTTCCTTGAGCCGCTTCACGGATTTCTGCACGGTCACCCAGTTGGTCAGCAGTCCGCCCAGCCAGCGCTGGTTCACGTAGAACATGCCACATCTCTTTGCTTCTTCGGCAATGGCGTCCTGTGCCTGGCGCTTGGTTCCCACGAAGAGCACGAGTCTGCCTTCGGCTGCCAGTTCCTGCACAAATTTGGACGCCTCCTTGAACATCTTCAGCGTCTTTTGCAGGTCAATGATGTAAATCCCGTTGCGCTCTCCGAAGATGTATTCCTTCATCTTAGGATTCCAGCGCTTCGTCTGGTGCCCGAAGTGGACGCCCGCTTCGAGCAGCTCCTTCATGGTGATAATAGCCAATCAACCTCCTCTATTGGTCTGCATCTTTCGCGTGCCTTGCGGCCGCTCCAGATTGCCATTCCCGCCCCGCCCGGCGAGGCACGGGAAGAATTGAACACCTGAAAAACCTACGTAGAGATGCAGTTACTGCATCTCAGAATACAAAAAAGACGCACCAAGGTGCGTCTCTACGCGGACCACTACCGCTTGCTGTACTGGAAACGCTTCCTCGCGCCCTTCTGCCCGTACTTCTTGCGTTCTTTGCCCCGCGAGTCGCGAGTGACCATGCCTTCCGCTTTTAGCTTTTTACGGAGCTCGGCATTAAACAGGATAAGGGCACGTGCGATGCCCAGTTTCACCGCATCGGCTTGACCGCTGACGCCTCCGCCGGAAACATTGGCTACCACATTGAAGTTACTTGTGCTCTCAGTGGACACCAACGGCTGGCGCGCGCTTGAGCGCTGCTCTTCCGTCACAAAATATTGTTCGAAAGGACGCCCGTTCACTTTGAATTCGCCGCTGCCCGGACGCAGATAGACACGCGCCACCGAAGTCTTGCGGCGTCCCGTGCCGTAGTATTGAACCAACTCTGCCATTTCACTCAGCATTCAGCACTGCCCCGTCAGCATACAAAAGTGCCTCAAACCTTTCAAAGAATTCTTCTCACCTCGTAGAGACGTAGCTTGCTACGTCTCATACATTCGCGGAGACTACGTCCTCGCTTCTAGTGCTCGCGCTTCCGGCTTCTGTGCCTCGTGGCGGTGCTTGTCCCCGCGATAGATTTTTAGCTTGCTCGCCATGTGGCGGCCCAGCTTGGTCTTGGGAAGCATGCGCACGATTGCGTCTTCAATCACCAGTTCCGGTTTTCGCGCGAAGCGCTTGCGGAAATCTTCCGAACGCAATCCGCCAGGATAACCAGTGTAATGCTGGTATGACTTCTTCTCGGCTTTCATGCCTGTCAGTTTCACTTTATCGGCATTGATGACGATGACATGATCACCCGTGTCGAGGAACGGCGTGTACTTCGGATTCTCTTTGCCCATCAGAATGCGGGCGACCTGTGAGGCCAGCCGACCCAGGGTGTGCCCGGAAGCGTCCACGACGTACCATTTGCGCGCAATTTCCCCTTCTTTGGGGAAATAGGTAGACATCTGAAATCTCCCAGAAATAGAAAAACGCAAAGAAGACCGCTGAGTGTCCCCTCGCGCAAAAAACGCAAGAGTATCCGGCGGGCAACTGCAGGACTTCTGAAGCTTTAAAGATAACGTAGCCTCTGCAGAAATGTCAACGAACGAACCACTTACGAGCCGGTTACCGCCGCGATGCGTTTACTCGTAGGCCAGCGCCTCAATCGGATCTTTCTGCGCGGCCTTATACGCGGGATAGAGCGCACCGAGAATTGCGCCCACAATCGCGATAATCGTCGCGTTCATGATCCAGTTTCCGGTCACGACTACGCGAAGCAACGGCAGGCGGTGCAAAATAGCCACTCGTCCTGCCAAGCTGAAAAGAATGCCCACCACAATTCCGGCAATCGCCAACAGCACTGTCTCGCGCAGGATCACGTTGACAATGTAAAACTTCGACGCCCCCAGCGACTTCAGAATTCCGATCTCGCGGGTGCGCTCCATCACTGCCGTGTACATCGCCTGAAAGATGACGATGAAGCCGATGATGACCGAGATGCCGATCACAACATGAATAAAGCTCGAAAGTCCGGGATAGTTAGTCGGCGTCATCATCGAGAGATACTCACGCATCGAACGCACCGCATATCTCTCCATGCCGGGGACGTTTTTCACTTCCTGGACGACTGCGTCGGCATTAGCAGGATTGTCGAGCTTCACATAGAAAACCGATGCTTTGTCCTTAGCGCCGATCAGGTCTTGCAACGTTGGCATGGGCACGAACTTGCGCGCCCCTTTACCGTGCTCCACAATACCGGCGATGCGGAAGCTGTGGTTCAGGATCTCGATCGTCTGACCGACCTTGACGTGCCGGGACTGGGCAAAGAAATCATCCACCAGGGCGTCGTCCGGTCCCTGAAAGGGTCCGCCTGAGATATAGCGGAAGGGGCCGCCCAATTCCTCGAAACTCTTCAGATCAATCCCGTAGATGACCTCCACTGCGCCGGCCGTAGATAGCTGCCAGATCACCGGTGAGACCGCGGCGACGTGCGGCAGTTTGCGCAAAATGTCAGCCACCTTCACGGACACCGGCGCACCACTAATACCCGCCATAAAAGACGATCCGGGCGGTTGCACGATGACATCGGCTCCGATACCTGCCGCCCTTGCCCGCGCGTCATTCAGAATGCCGAGTGACAATCCCACGATCAGCAGAATAAGCGTTACTTCAAGGGCAATGGCAATTATGCTGATCACCGACCGGATTGGCCGGTACACCAGGTTAGCGACAATCA
>QIAR01000525.1 GCA_003225595.1 Acidobacteriota bacterium
CGACGAGGCGCTTGATTGCACGACGAACCGATGGGTCGTCATCGACCACAAAAACGGTGGGTGCCGGCTCAGTCATGAAACACTATTGGCACTGCTTGGCAAAGTGAATTGGAAGAGCGCGCCGTTGGAACCTGGTACAGCCCACAAACGCCCGCCGTGGGACTCGACAATAGATCGGCTGATTGACAATCCCATTCCGATACCTTCGGGCTTAGTGGTAAAGAATGGTTCGAAGATACGGTCTGCTTGCTCCAGATCGAGTCCGGGTCCAGAATCTTGAACTTGGATCAGCACCCCGGCAGGGTTCTTTGCCGACTTGATGAGAAGCTCCCGTGACCGGTCCGTCAGCGTACGCATCGCGTCGATGCCGTTCATGACCAGGTTGATCAATACCTGCTGCAATTGCACGCGGTCGCCTAGAACGCGTGGTAGATCAGGGGCAAGATCGTTGCGCAAGGAAATACGGTTTCGGGTCACCTCGTTGCGCACGAGAACGGCGACTTCTTGAATTATCTCGTTGATGTCCAGTTCAACCCTTTCAGGAGCGGCCTTCATCAACAGCGCTCGAATTCGGGAAATGACGGCGCTGGCGCGGGTTCCGTCATTCACAATTTCTGCAATTGCCTCGCGCAACTTCTCGAGATTCGGCGTCTCGCTCGCGAGCTGGCGCAAGCAGAAATTGGCGTTGGTAACCACCCCGGTCAGAGGTTGGTTGACTTCATGGGCGATTGAGGCAACCAGTTCTCCCATTGCCATCACGCGTGTAACGTGAGAAAGCCCTGCCTGCGCCTCCTGTAACGCCCATTCAGCTCGCTTCCGGTCTTCAATATCAGTAGTCGTTCCATACCATTTAATGATGTTCCCCAGTTCGTCGCGCAACGGTACGCCGCGGAGCAGGAACCAGCGATATTCTCCGTCAGCCCGCCGCAGGCGCGCTTCAAACTCGAAAGGCTTCCCAGTCGCAAAGGCCGAGCGCCACTCGTCGACGGAGCTTGCACGATCTTCGGGGTGAAATGCTTTCAACCACCCCTCGCCCAGTCCTTCCTCTACAGAGAGACCCGTATATTCCCGAAAACGTTGATTGAAGAAATCAGCGGAGCCGTCGGGCATTTTGCTCCAGACCAGAGCGGGAATTGTGTCGATGACGGATCGCAGGCGATCTCCGCTCCGCCGCAGGGCATCTTCGGCTCGCTGACGTTCGGCAATTTCCCGGCGCAACTGCTCGTTCGCGGCTGTAAGTTGTCTGGTCCGCTCGACGACACGTTGCTCGAGCCCTTCGTTGAGACGCCGGACTTCAGCCTCCGTCAGCCTATCCACCGATGACGTCAAGATGGCTGTGCCGAGGACGAGAATGGTAACAATAACAATTCCATTGTTGCCGAGCGGGGAGATGCTCACAGCGTGGGACAGGTTCGGGGGTACAGCAGAGGGCATGAAGCTGGCCGCGGCCATGCCGGTGTAATGCATCGCGGAGACGGCGACACCCATCACGACGGCGCTGGCAATCTTTCGCAAGGCCGTCCCTTTAGTCTCCTCTCGAAGATCAAATGCGAGCATCAGGGCGGCAAAAGAAAACACGATGGCCAGCACAACGGACAGGGTCACAAGAAGGGCGGCAAACCGGGTTACGGCAGCTAAACGCATAGCAGCCATGCCGATGTAATGCATGGCCGCAATGCCGCCGCCCATAACGAAGCTACCGGTCAAAGCGCGAGCCCAGCCCAGTTTCTGCCGGCTCACTACATACAGCGCGAAGGCCGAAGCTAAAATGGCGACCAGCAGAGACAGCAGAACGGTCGGCCAGTAGTAGCTCACCTGCACTGGCAAGCGGAAGGCAAGCATCCCCTTGAAATGCATCGCCCAGATGCCGATACCCATCGCAATGGCGCCACCGGTCAACCAGGCTGCACGAGTCCGGCCGCTCGCGGCGGTTACGCGCCCCGCAAGATCGAGTGCGGCATAGGAGGCGGCGATGGCGATCAATACCGAGCGTGCCACCTCGCCGTAGTCGTAGGAGCCGGTCATTACCGCGTTTGCTGAGAGCATCACAAACTATCTCCCTCGCCGGTTTGGGTGAGAATCCAAACTTCACTGCACGAATCAGCAGCGGACTTAATGGTTCCCCACTTCGGAAGGGCCGAGAACCGGACGAATCCTGGGTAAGCGAATTTCTTAAAGGGGTGCCTTGAATCCGCGAGGGGAAGACGGGCGGATCACGGGGGCATGTTAGTGCGCCCCCATGCGCGTGTCAACAGCAATTTTTACATTTCCGTGACATCGGACACTCACGTCTTGGGATAGAGTCGGGGCGCGCATTAGTGCGCGAAGTGCAAGTCGGAGATAATATGAGTGGACGTTTGGTTTCAGAGCTGCCAGATGGGTTCAACTTTAATGATCGCGTCGGCAATCATCACCTTTCAAGTTCCGAGAGAACAGCCCTTGGCACCGGATTTACTTTCGATGTCTCGGTGCTACAGCGTGTGAATCTCAAGGACCGACTCAGGAAACAACGGATGCCCGCAGTCAAGCAGGTCCAAGAAAGGAAACGCAACCGTTTCGCCCGAGAGCGTGCATTGATCCTGGCAGCCGGCAGGCTTTTCGCATCTCGCGGCTATGACGCAACCACGACTCGCGAAATCGCTGCCTGCGCCGGCTGCGCAGAAGGCCTGATCCATCGTTATTTCAGTGGGAAGGAAGGTCTGCTGCTTGCACTGATTCGATTCCGAGTCTCTGAAGAAGTCGGGGATTTGAGTGAGAAGCTGCAACGCGCTTCGAACGTGGAAGATGAAATTCTTCAGCTTGTGACGTGGGAAGTCGACCGTATGTGGGAAGATCGGGATTTTCTCAGGGTGATTATCCCCCGTGCGATTTTGGATCCTACCCTGGGGCCAGTGGTAAGCAGAATAGGTCCTGCCCTACATGCCCAGGCTATCGCCAAGCGGCTTAGAAAATACCATGAATGCCGAACGTTGCCGGACGAAGAGCTTGAGGCGCTAGCCAACTTCATAGGGGTAATCGGATTTATGTTCGGCTTTATGCGACCGGTTGTCTTGGGTCGTGACCGCATTCGCACGAAAAAGATGGCGACCACAATCGCAAAGCTTCTTACCCGCAATCTATCGCATCCATCTGAATCTCAGTCGGAGGACCCCCGTCATTTTAATGCAGCTTAATGCAACCTAGGCCTGCTCCTACTTGACTCTTCTCTCCAAATCGTGATAGTAAGTGCGTCCGCACGCACTTTCTGTGGGATAGTGCGTTCTTCTCCGGCCCGTTTGATTCTGCACGAGGAGGACTCCATGAGCTTTTTCCCAAGGAGTATGGTGATCCGACTATTCCTTTCATTCCTCTTGTTCTGGTGTTTCAACGACGCCTCAGCCATACCGGCCTTTGCTCGAAAATATGGACTGCCGTGCTCGGCGTGCCATGAGGCTTGGCCAAAGTTGAACAGTTT
>QIAR01000526.1 GCA_003225595.1 Acidobacteriota bacterium
GCATTCGCGTCGGCGGCCTGCCTATCGCACTGTCACGAATCGCTGAAGGCGGTCACATGCCAGAGCGAGGAGAAAACCACGACCCGCGGAGAGGCCATGCAACTGGTAGCTGCCGAGCACGTGACGCCGTCCGATATGGTCTGGCTAGCGAAGGGTGCAATAAGGACCGGCACCATGGGTCCGGAGAAACTGTTGCCGCTATAAGAAATTACATCGCCGCGTTTCTCGACACGAATCTTCGCGGAAAACCGCTAGACCGTCTGCTAACTCTGTTGGAGTGAGCTTGCAGCGGCAGAAAACGCGTTATTGGCATTGGAGCCGACGAGTCGCAAGAAAGTTCTTGACACCTTGTCGCGCCGGCGGGATCAACACTGAACCGGTTTTCACGTTGAATCCTGCTATTGTCCCCGAGTGACGGGCGACTCTTCCCCAATCCGTTATGGAAGAGTGGCCGACGATCCGGGAGTTAGATGTGAAGTCGCGGGGTGTTCAGGAAATGGCTCCCGGCTGAGAACTGCATCACTGGAGCACTCATCGACGCCCGCGGGTTGGCAGCCATAATGCCTGAAGAAGAGCCTGAAAGTCCGGGGGGAGTTCGCAGTCAACGGAGACGCTGTCTCCCGAGCGTGGATGAATGAACTGAAGATGCCCTGCATGAAGAGCGACGCGAGCAATTCGCCGTTCCGATGCTTCCGCCAGGTAGTACTTTCTGTCGCCGATGACCGGGTGGCCGATCGCTGAAAACTGCACTCGGATTTGATTCTGCAATCCCGTCACCAGGGTAACTCGGACGAGCGAAGCGGCCCGAAGAGGGCGTTCGACGGAATACCGAAGTTCAGCCCGAGCCGCTTTGGAGTCGCTGTCTGTGGTCAACCTTTGAAACATTCCTTCTCGTCGAAAGTAGTGAACGAGCGTCCCTTCTTTGGTGCCGAGATGCCCGCGAACTACTGCGAGATACTGTCTCACCGGAGTATGGCCGAGAAACTGTCGAACGAGTGCGTCTCGATCCGGCTCGGTTTTTGCAAAGAGCAGAACCCCGGACGTGAAACGATCGATGCGATGTACGACAAAGGCTCGTTGTCTCTTCGTTTTCAGTTCTGCGAAAAGAAGAGACAGGGCGGACGATGTATCGGAGCCTTTCACAGGCACAGCCAGAAGTCCGGCCGGTTTATTGAGGGCCACGACCGCATCGTCTTCGTAGAGGATGGCAAGCTCCCGTGAGAAACGAGACGGTCGCCGATCCTGCTTTCCTGAACGGTGACCGTCCGTGCGTGGAAGTTTCTTCATTTGCTGAGTCGCTGATCGTGCCTTTCCAAGGTGGCTGCATCAACCGAGTGGTCGAGCAACGTTCGATGATCCGTCGATATGTTACCAACATTCCGGTCGGTTGACGGGCGACTCTGACTCTACCGTCGCGGCACTACTCTGATCACTGAGGATGTTCCGAGTCACCTCAGTAATCCACCAATTCGCTACCTCCGCGCGAACATCTGCCGCAACTTCTGAAATTCCTTGCTGCCTTCCGCCGTAGCTAGCCAAGGATTCTTCGCCTTGAGCGCAGTCCGTTCACCAGGAGCCATGGCCCTGATCTCTTCGAGCGTGTATCCCTGAAGCTTGTTACCGGCCGCGTCGTGACGCGGTTGCGTCAGAAGCAAGGCCACGCACTCACCTTCGTCGAGCGTATTTGTAAGCAGGCGCCTACGCTTCATGATGGTTGCCATCCGTCCGGTCGCCCTGGCCGGCCTTGCCCGATTTGCTCGATGTCCAATCCCAATTGCTTCAGCGTCCGCAGGAAGATGCCATGCTCTACCGCCAAAGTACGCACGCAGGGATGTTGCTGTAGTTGGCCGAAGCGGTCCTTCACTGTGGGGCCATCTTTCGCGAGGATCCGCTCAACTTCACGGGCCCGATCTAACGCGCGACAGCAGTTCACGAGCAAAACATGCGCTGCGCCATCCATTTCCCACGTAGAAACCACGCTACTCCATAGCAATTTAGCCTCGTCGCTGAGTCCCTTAGGAGCGTAAGACTTTGATTTGATTGGCATTCAATTTTCCATTTCAAAATAATTAGTTATCGTAGTAGTTGTGTCGCAGGCGGTTGCCAAAGAAACTTTTTCTCTAAAAACACACCCCCATCCCGTCTCCTCTCATAGCCTTATGCTGGGAGCCGCATCCGCGATTCGTCCCTCGCAACACGCCGTTCAACAGCTCCCGCGAGCCGTTCGCGCTTCCGCTCTGCTGGCCGAGTAGGCGGCTTACCGGCACGGACGATGCAAAGCGGATCAAAGCAGTGCCGCAGTGGGCCTTTATGCACACGAGCCTTGCGATGCTTCATTTTGATCAATCCTCTCGCTGCGACGCAAACATCGCCATCAAACTGTTTCGCGTCCAAAACCTGCCGTTGTTGTCGCGGATGAGTCCGCCGGTTTGTGCCTGCTCGAAGCGTCGTGCAAGCGCCTTGATTTGGGCTCTTAGCTCATTCTTTTCGGCGACGTCTCGCTGACGCTCTGCGAGATTTCGTGCTTCCACCGCGTCTTCAAGCGCGGAGCGCGAGCGTTGGCGAAATTCGACACCGCCAGCGCCATCGAATACGATTGAGGTCGAGCCGGCGCCTTGGCCAATGAGTTCGCTCCGCTGACGGAGCACAAAATCAGCTTGCGCGAGCAGACATTCGCTACACTGGCAGGTCAGTTTGACGCCCACTATCGCTCGTCACGATCGCGGAAAACGATGGAGTCGGCGTTGTGAGCGCCCAGCCATCGGCAAAGTTCCTGGTCCGCAGTTTCCCCAGACAGCGGAGGCTGAAAACGGAAGCCAGACATTCCCCTCTCAAAGAGATTGATAACGGTCTGCATCCACTGTGCGGTAAATTGGGCTGAAAAGTCGGTGGTCATTTGGGTTTCGTCCTCTCCCTTTTCTTTAGTTCACCTGCTGCGGCCCGTTTTCTCGAACACATCACGGTAGCCGCGCACCAGTTCTTCGAGCCGGCCAATCGGCGTTCGAGTTCGGCGAATCGTCCATCGTCGGTCACACTTCGCCCCTTCTCTGATTGCGCCTGAAGGAAAGTTGTGTGTGCAGAATGTGTGCAATTGGCGCCGATAGTGCCGCACAATGCCGCGCTAGAGCCGCGTCAAACCGTTGATTCTGGGAAGGCCGAAGGGGTTTAGACAGCCTCCGGAGCAATAGGTCGGGAGTTCGAATCTCTCCGGGCGCGCCAGTGAGTCTCCTTCCTCCTCAATCACTCCGCCAAGTTTGCAAGCAATTGGCTCGTTTCGGGTCCCCTATTTTAGGCTTTACACTCTTTGACACTCGGGCTATGCTCTCACGCCATACCGAGCGT